>JADJVV010000020.1 GCA_016710435.1 Hyphomicrobiales bacterium
GTCGAACGACAGGCGCAATGTGGACGGGGTGGAGAGGGTGACGGTGATCATCTTGCACCCCCATCAACCAAATCCCACCGCAACGCTTCCCGCTCCGCATCGTTCTTACATGCCCGCTCTCGCACGGCTGACAGGTATGCGCTCAACTTGCCGATGCGCAGCATATCGTTGGCGTCCATGCCCTTCGGAGCGTTCGGTAGCACTGGCGATGAAACCGCCGTCGCACCGGTCAATTGCTCCGCCAGTTTGCGGGCGATGTCTGGCTTATCCATCCACACGATGACGGTGCGGAACTTCGCAGCGAAGGCGGGGATGGATGTCGGTAACGTTGCCGATTCACTTCCCAGTGACAACACATCAAGCGCCGCCAGGTGATGGACTTGCCAGATTGACGCGGCGTTAATCTCTCCCTCGCAGATGACCAGTGTGCGCAAATCCTCTGCGCAGCCTAGCAGGGCCTGCCCGCCGTACATTGCGCCGGCGAACTTCGAACCGGGTTCGCTGATAATCTTCGGTCCATCGGTCGGGGCAATGAATCGGTAGCGGATGGCTTGCAACTTTCCCGCCCGATACCACGGGATTACAATCGCCGGCTGCTCACGGTGCGAGCCGAACCCGAAACCGAACGCTTGCCATGTCGGTGTCATCAGTCCGCGTTCGGCCAAGTAGCGTGAGCCTGGGTTGTCATCTGCCAGCAGCGTTACCTGCGCAGCCTCCACAATCGGGGCGCATCGCTCTCGCCATTCGTCAGTCTGGGGTGATGGGGGCGGTGGCGCTGGCCTTCGTGCATCCTGATTGTCCGAAGTCTGCAAGAAGGTGCGCGAAGCCCCGGTCAAGTCGGTGACGGCAGATGCGAAGTCCATGCCGGTTGTGAACGTCACGAACTCTATCGCATCATGCCAACCATGCCCGCCGGCGTCGATAGGGTGACAGTTGCGGCAGAACCATCCATCCTTCTTGACGTGCAACCGGTCTTCCCCGCCGCACTTTGGGCATGGCCCTTGCATCTCGCTACCAGAGGCACGGCGCAACTCGACATATCTTCCCGCCAGGTCAATGACGTTGGTTCGCTTGGCGGTTTCAATCGCTGTGCTCCAAACAGAATTTTGCGGCGCCGGTTTCGCCCACTGTTTGGATTTTCTGCTTGATACTTCCCCTATCATCCCGATGCTCATTCGACTCTCCATTTACCCTTCGTGACCCTTCTTGCATTCGTGCACACTATAAATAGTGTGTGCACGAAGACAGAAGGTAGGGTTTCGCCTGCAAGAAGCCTTACCGAAGTCTGCAAGAAGGTGTCCCCACCACATGTAGGCAATCTGCAAGAAGCCTTACCGAATGTGTTAGAACTTCGTGCAGGGGGTGCCAAAAAAAATACATGTCCCTGCAAGAAGCCCCCCCCCCTATTTTTCATCTCGAATACTCCAAATTGGACGTTCCGCCACGCTTGAATATTTGCCCAGACTCCGCCATTTCGCGCAGCAATCCCTTGACCTTTCGGATACTCGGAGCCTTCCCGCCGGGCTTGGCTGCCATGCGCTCGCACACCAAATCGGTAATATCTTTCGCCGGCATCCAGTTACCGACCGACCGCATCTCATTCTTGATATGCGCCATAATTGCGATGTTGACGGATTCTTCACTGGTTGCGACGGCTCGTGACCAGAATCGCCCCGTGTGTAGCATTTTCGTTCCGTCAACATGCTGATATGTCCAGATGGCGCCGAACGTATCGAACTCCTGGTAGTCCCTGACTTTGGTTGCCGTTATGATTACGGCATCCTCTCGGTTATTGCGCTCGACGCACAGCGCCAGATCCAGCGATGCTTCGATACTGGAATGCCCGCGCAGGCTTTCGCCCTTGCGCACGCCGACCGATGCGGCCGCGCCGTTTGACTTGCGCTGATGATGGACAATGACCACGGCGCAACTGGTGCTCTCTGCCAACCATCGCAGATTGCCCATTACCTTTGCCATATCTCCGCCGTTTTCCTCTGTCTCTCCCAGGATAAGGCCCAGGTTATCGACGATGATGAGCCTGAACTTATTGCTTGTGACGAATAGTGCTAAGTCCCTGACGACTGTCCGGTCTGATGCGTTAAGCCAGGGGTCAGGCATTGATACGTATTGCATCGGGACAGTTGCGGGCAATTCGTGACCTCGCCCCAAAGCGCCGATGCGCTCACGGGTGCGACGATTGCCGTTATCGAAGTCTACCCAGAGGACCGGAGCTTGATTCGTGCGGAATGTAACGCCGGGGATAATGTCGCCGTTGTCCATTGACGATAACCACGGAACGCCGCCGGCAACGCACAGCGCCATGTCAGCCAGGACCATTGACTTAAGGCTGCCAGGGCCACCGTACACAATGGACAGAGAGGGAACCGGCAACAATCCGTCAATCAGAAATTGCGTCGGCTCATTATGCGCATATGCGTCGGCTAGCGTTTCGGGTACCCATTGCCCACGAAGACCGCCGGATTGCATATCATCCGGCATAACTACACTCGCCTCTAACAATTGCCTGATGTCGTCATCAGTAAAATCAGTCATGCTGGCACCCGCTTCTCAAGCCGTCGTAACCGGGCGTACAGCACACTCAGCGCCGCCCGTTTGGTGTCACTCGGCGCCCAAGACTTCGCCGTGTCGATGGCCTTGTGAATGGCGTCGATACGCAAACTCAAACTACGGTCAAAACGTCTTTGCTTTGACATCGTGTGCCTCTGGGCTATGCAGTTTGCTTTTCGGTAGACTCCCGCTCTTCCAAAGCATCAAGCGCAGCCGCAATTACACGGTCGCTGGATGGGATCTCCCCAAGTTTCTGGGCGAGCCTGATGCGCCATTTCTTGAGGCGGCGCATGGTCTCAATCGATACACGGGTCATTCCGCCGTCAACTAGTTTCGTCTCGTCAATCATCATAGCCTCCGTTTGGTTGTGAATTATCGTCTGTTGACATTCTAGCATGGCGCATCTATTCTGTCAACATTGATTTCCGTAGTTGACAACCGCCGACATCAATGCTACAATGTATACATCAAACAGTGATTGACCGATTCCCAAAAGGACCGAACCATGACAGCATGACAGCAACAGCAGTTTACACCCATCACAGGAACTTCGTAGCGCCGCTCAGCGAGTTCGACTCGGGGCGCAAGATGTTTCGCACCGGCAAGCGCCTTGCCGATTGCATCACGGATGAACAGGCGGACGGTTGGCTTGCAGCCGAAGCCGCCGGCGCCCAGGCTTACCTGCGTGTCATGGAAGCGGAGCACGTTCCGTACACCGTCGCACTGGCGGGGCTGGATGCGCTCACGGCGCCTGGGTGGAGTCGGGAACCGGCAATTGAGGATGATTATTTCGACATTCGGAAAGGAAACTGACATGAACCCGCTCGAAGCTCTTATCTCAGACGCACTGGACATCAAGGACGCACTGCGCGACGCCGTGACGAATCTTGAACTCGCCATCGAAGCTGACCACAAGGCGAGACGCACGGCGAAAGAGGCCATGACCGCCTACGACAACGCCGAAGCGGAATGGGAATACGACCAGATGTGCGTTCCCGAAAACGGCACGAAGATCACCGCCGACGTGCGCAAGGCGATGGTCGCTTCGGCCAAGGTCAAGGCGCAGCGCGATGGCGCTCTGGCTGGATATCTGGCAATGGCGAACGCCGCACGCTACAACGCAGAGGATGCGGCGATGGCGCTCTTGCAGGCGGAGAAGCGGTACGGCGCGACCAGGTCCGCATGCGACCTGACCGCCGCAATCCTGAACGCAGCTAAGTAATCCTTTTTTCTATAGCCTGCCGGCGGGCATCGTACACCGGAGAAAGGTTCTGAACGTGACTACTTCCCTGATGACGCAAGGCGCGAAATTGACCGAAACGCAACTGGCCGTTTTGGCCGAGATGGATTCGGAGGGCAATTCCTGGGGGGATTTCATTCCCGACCGCATCAAATTTGGTAGTGGCGGCCTGATGGCTTTCCAGACCGGTGACGGGCAGGTTATGCCGTCCCCGATTAAGGCCGTCGTGATTGTGGCGCAACGCTGTCGGGCGTTCTGGCCTAGCAAGGACACGGCGGGTATGCCGCCCCTCTGCGCATCTGCGGACGGGTTCGCCGGGACATTCGACATCGGTTCTGCGCAGGTCAAGGATGCGCTGACTTTGGAGCATCGTCACCCGGCGCTGTCGACCGTTGACCCTGATGCGGCTGTCGGTCCGTGGGATTGTGCGTCGTGTCCGCTTGCGCAGTACGGTTCGGGTGCAAACGGGGCGCAGGCGTGCAAGTCTCTCCGTCGCCTGGTGATTCTGCCGGAAGGCTGGAGTGCCCCGGCGCTCTTAACCCTCCCGCCGACATCGGTCAAGGTCTGGGACGCCTTTGCCAGCGGGCGCAAGTCTCGCCAGCGTGCGTACTTTGACGGCTACGCCTTCCTTGGCTTGACGCAGGATACCAACAAGTCCGGCATTAAGTACGCCAAGCTCACGGTCGGGGCCGGGGACGCCTTGACCGAAGCGCAACTGGCAGACGTGATTGTCGCTCGCCATCAGTACGCCGAACTGGTGCGCAGCATGGGCTTGGTCGCAGACGATTACGACACCTCGCCTGTAGTGGACGGTGCGCCGGCTGATGACCCGACGTTGCCGCCGTTCTGATAGGTTTTTCAGTCACCGGACGGGGCAATCAATCCAGGGGTGGAAACGTGAATAACCCCGTCCGGTAGATTTTC
>JADJVV010000021.1 GCA_016710435.1 Hyphomicrobiales bacterium
GTTATCCATGACGCCATCTATGTACCGCCAGTTACAGCGGAGCAATTCGCATACGCCTCAGCACCAGGAGACAACGAACCGCATCCGTGCCCGCTGGCCAGGGGACGCAACGCTGTCACTTCCATTCGTGAACGTCGGCAGCCTGGGCAAGATGAGCGCGCCAGAAGCACGACTCGCAGCCGGCGCATACGACCGACCGCCCAAACAGATAACGATGAAACCAGAGCCGCCGCCCGTAGAGCCGCCGCCTTCGTTCCAAGTCCCCGCACTGGCGCATATTCTCGATTCGTCGTCGCGCCAAGAACTGGCAATCGGTTACGATTCGACAACTGGCGACATTGCCAAGTGGATACCGACCGAACAGTCTCACCTGCGCATCCACGGTGCGACGCAGAAGGGGAAAACGCAGTTTGCAATCGGTCTAGTTGCCGCCATGCTGTCGCAGCAATGGCAGGTGTTCATAGCCGACAGGCGCAACTTCAAAGACTGGTCAATTGCCGATTCCCGCGCCGAACTGGTAGACGCCCGCCGCCCAGAGGCTTTCTTGGATGCGCTAAAAGCCGTCCATGCGGAATACGAGCGACGCGAGAAATTGCTAGGTGAGCATGGTGCACGGGATATCGACCAACTGCGCAGCGGTATTCGCCCGCCACGTCTTGGCGTGATCCTGGAGGAATACGGGGCGCAACGGGTAGCAGCCAACACTAGCGGATGTATGGCAGAGATTGACGCTATCCTTGCAATACTGGCAAGCGAGGCCGCCGCCGATGGTATCCACCTGGTGGCAATTGACCAACGCCCGGTATCGTATCATCCGACCGTCAAGGCAAACACGGCTCCGGTCGTATTCAATTTGCCGGAAGGTTCAGGCGGCGCATCCGGTTACTGGAAAGCGCACAAGCTCCCCCGGTTCACATTCTTTTGGGACGGCGGTATCTTCCGGTCCGTGCCAGCTTCTGTCGACTTTGAGAGTGTCATGGTGCGTCGGTCTCCGCCACGCTACCCGGCGCTGATGGGGAAGCGTTCCAACGTTCCTGAAGCGATGGCCGATGTGTATCTACCAGAGGTAGAACGCCCAGGAACGGCAGCGAACGTGGTGCAGAACGTTCCAACAGGAACGGACGAATCAACCCGCTGGGATGCGGTTGTTGACGCATGGTTCGCCGTCCATCCAGAAGCATTGTTCGGACCGGCAAAGGGAATCTCCGACCTTGCCCGTGCGATGTGTGCGGACAATGAAGGCGGCAGCACGGACAATTACGAAGCGTACAAAGGCCGTGCGCATCCGCTGTTTCATGCGTTCCGAGAGAATATCAGACTTCCATCCGGCGACCGTCTTGGCACCGACATCGCCGCCGAGGTGACAGCGTGATAGACATCCTCCGCTGCACTTGACACCCTCTCCGGTTACATCCGCCACGGTAGATTGCACCGGTTCACGTTCAGAGCCGCCACCGGCGCCCAGGTGGAACGCATCCTGCGCAGCTACGGCGTGCCGCAATACGGGCGTGGTATCCTGCGCAATGGCGACCGAACGTTTCTAGTCCCCGCAAGACAAGCAGCCTGGGCAGAGTATCTGCTCATCCGCTCCGACATCCCGCTGACATCCCGCCGCATCAATCGACGCCACAAGGCCGGCGCCATGCCGCAAGCCTGGGGAGTCGGCGTGCGACATCCGTCGTTTGTGGCACGGATTGCGAAGTGGATGGGAGTCTAACGGCGTGGGAGTTGACTCCTATGCCGCGCTTTTTTGTTTGTTTGGTATAGAACATAACTTCTATATTGACAACGGACAATATCAATGATAGAATAGAGACATGATGAATATCCGAACGGCTGACAGAAGTGAAGTTGAGAAGTTTCAACTGTATAGCTCCGACAATGCCGGTGAGGAATTCATCGTTGTCGAGCAGAACGCCGAGATCGTCGGCTACGCTCAATTCAACAGTGGCCGTGAAGATGCGCAAATCTTCTTCATGGAAAGCAACGCCACGGGTGCAGGTCGGGCAATGATTGAATGGTTCCAATCCGAGTTTGTGGAAGTCGGCGCCATGAACGCAGTCGAAACCGCCCGCAGCTTCTACGCCAAGTTTGGCTTTAATGATGTCCGCAGCAATGGCTGGGCTGGACAAGTCGATATGTTCTGGTACGCGGAGGAATGATGGCTAAAGAAGAAAAGAAGGACGAAGGCAAGGGGAAAAATATCGTTGATCTCTTGCAGAATTTTGTGTCCGACGTGAAGAAGGAACAGGCCAAGCAAGAGAAGAAAGAGGAGGCCAAAAAAAAGTGAACATTCTTTCCACCGCCGAAGCTCTCGAGTCGCTGAATAAGCGGCTTCAAAAGCCCATCACCCGCCAACTGTTTGCGCAGTCCATCGCCCCGGTCCTGGTGGCGACCGGCTACGCTCGCAAGATCGGGCGCGATCTGGCGATTGACGGCGACGCGTGGTCGGGCTGGTGGGTGGGCTACTTGGCGCTGCGCGAGCGCAAGATAGCCGACGGCACATGGACGGCCAGCGCGCGTACTCAGCAAATGAAGCGGAGGATTATCGTGATGGAATTTACGACGAGGATTGAACGCCACCCGGCAGGCAGATGCCGGGAAGGAATGAGAAGATGAGAGGCCAAGAAGTGAAAATGTCCGCCACTGTGACAGTAGCGGATGTGTGGGAAGAAGGAGACCGTGTTGGTGAGGTCGTCACCAACACGACGACCGGAGAAGAAATTTTCGTAGCGGAAGAAGAGGCCGCAGCGCCGATTCGTCACGACGCCTGGTATCAGGCGGCTCGCGCGGGATGGATCACCGGATGGACTGGTGTTATCCAGAGCAGGGAGTAGCCCCCCCCGCCGCCCAACCGCATACACTCCACCCAAGACCGGCTCCAACCGGTCTTTTTATTTCACCAGCCAAGGCCGCCACGCCCGCCACACATCCACAACCTGCTCAGCCGTCACGGTCCCCGATAGCAGCGCCAGTGTAGCCGTGCCACGCCCGTTGTGCATACCAAACGCATCCAGTATCGTCGCTGAATAGGTTTTGACGGTAGGCATTGACAGTCCCATCGCAGCGCCAACCTCAGCCAGTGACAGTCCCGCCGTGATGAGGATGAGCGCCTGGGTTTCGCGTTCGGTCAATCGAGACAGCGGCGGAGCGCACACCGTAACTGGGGTGACAATCACATCGACTGTATTTCGTTGCCGTTGCGATGCTCGATGCGGAACGTCCGCTTGACCGCTATTGCCCACCACGCCCACCCCAGGCTTGCGGCGCCAAGTTCCACGACCGTCAACGGCCAGATGAGCATCTCTCTCGTAATCCAGTTCATGTCCCGAATCGAAACGGCCAGCAGCAGCAGCCACAAGGCGAACAGAGAGAGCGCAGCGATTGCGAGCGGCGCATGGGTCACTCGGACGTATTGACCCCGCACTACCCATAGCGTAGACATCCCCACGGTGATAAGCGCAAACAGGCTCAAATGAGCCACAAGGCGAAATAGTGTAGAGTCCATGCTACCCCCCGCGAAACAACAGAATCAGAATCAGGATCAATATCGCAGCGTTGGCGATTGACCATGCTGCTATCGTGTGCAGATTGACGCCAATCCTTGAGTCTGTCTCGTTGTGTTCTCTGGCGTGTAGCACGTTTTCTAGTTCACCAAGCCTACGGAGGACGTAGGATAGCTCGTCGACTCGACCCGACACCTCGTTTAGCTCACGTTCCGACACCCGTCGCTTCCCGTCCGTAGCGTACTTGTCACCCTCTGCCGCCTCGCTCAGCACGTTGTATTGCGCCTGCAATTGCGCCAACTCTCGGTGCAGAAACGGTAGGTTTTGAGGGTCTAAGGTCACAAGGTCCGCCCACGAACAATTGTAATCGGCGCACGTTTATCTACCGTTTATGCGCCGCTCTGCGCTGCTTCAAGCGCCGCTACCCGTTCCGCCAGATTCGACACGGCCATCAGCAGGTCGCCGACGACCGTAATAACCGATAGCGACTTCCCGGCTGGATGCTCCGCGTCCCGGTCCATGCCATAGCGCGGCGCATAGTCCACCACCACGCCGGAGAACTCCTCCCCGTTGAACGACCCCGATTTGTAGGTGAATCGCCGCACCGCCTCCGCACCGGCCCGCACCGCTGCCAGCACGTCGTCAATCGCTATCGGCTCGCCTGCGATGTCCTTGCTGTCCAGGCTGGATGTCTGTGCGCCAACGACGGTCCCCGCGGTATCGTTAGCGTTTACCGGTAGATTGACATCTATGCGCAGCACGCCGGAATCATCCGGCCAAATCCAGTATGTTTGCCCGCCCTTGTCGCGCAAGCCCAAAGTTCCCGCCGCCGGCGTCGATGCGTTTGTGTTTCTATCGGCGAGAATGCGCCCGCCCGCCAACGCGCCATTGTCGAATGGCGACATGGTTAGCTGGCTTACATTCGACAGAACCTCCAGTCTCATCCGCTCCTGGCCAGCGTAGGAGGCCGACAGGACAGCGACCGATGTCGATGCGGGCGCACCAAGTGCCAACGCCTTCTGCGTCGTTCCGGTTGGCGAAATGTTGTTCGGCCCGGTGAACAGATTCGCTTCTGTGATGATTGCGAACCGACTCGCATTGACGCGCCTGTCTTTGTCCGTGCTGCCGGCGCTTGCATCGTAGATGTGCATCATGTCACCCGCTACCGGGTCCGTGCACTCGTTCAGGTTTTCAACGTATCTAGTCATTTTTCACCCCATCCGTCACCTTAGTTACGGCAATCTTACCCAGTACCTGACGCAGAATCAGGATAGCGCCCTCTTGTCGCAAGCGTGACGCCTTGATAGTTTCCTCTTGCTGTATCAGGTCGGTCAATCCCTCTTCCAGATTAGCGAGCATCTGTCGGATCTCATCCTCGCTCATGCTGTCGCCTCTGGCACGCCCGGGAATAGCCCAGGTCGCGCCGCTTGCATACCTTCGATGTAATCAAGCGCCGCCTGCAGATGACCTAGCAGCGCCGTTTGACTGTCGAGTAGCCCCGCTGTTGCCGCCTGATGATAGGCCGCTACTGTGGCAAGGTCGCCGTCAATCAGCCGTGACCCCAGCTCCGCATACATGCCAAGCGCCACGCTCACAGCCCGGTACGCTACCGCCACCTGCGACAGCAGATCCCGTTGCGCCTGTTTGTACTCCGCCCAGGTCGGCTCACTTTCTGGATTGTCCGTATCAATTACGTATTGACTCATG
>JADJVV010000022.1 GCA_016710435.1 Hyphomicrobiales bacterium
GACAAATCGTACTGGGCCATGCTCGATACGTTGCCGACAGCATTGCGTGAGGGCGTGGAAACTGGGGAACTGGTTCCGCAGCAGTAGAGGGTCTCGTTTACGACACCTTCTCTGCCGACAATATCACCGATGAGGAGCCGAACCCAGAGATTCCGATTGAACTGGCAATCGACGATGGGTATTCACCTGATCCACGGGCTACGCTTTTCATTCAGCGCTACCCAGATCACATCCTTGTGTTTGACGAACTGTATCAGTACAAGGTCAGGTGGAAGAGCGCACGGGGATCGACATCAAAGAACGCTGCGATGCCAACGGATGGCCGGTACCGGAACTGGCAGTTGTCAGCCACGAAGCGCCGACCCTGCGTGAGCGGATGGCCTGCGCCGACATCCCCCGCGCAACTGGTTGGCGGCCAAGAACATTGTGCAAGGCGAGCGGTCCAAGCGTGTGGCGGCGATCAAGCATACCCGGTCGCTTCTGTGCGACGGGCAAGGATACCGGACGATTCGCATTCACCGCCGATGTCGCGCCCTGCTGGATGAGATCACGTCGGGGTACAAGTATCCAGAGGGCAAACACACCGTAGATGACTTCCCGGCGGATGGCAATGATCATTCATGTAACGCGCTAGAAAGCTATGTGTTCATGCGGGTGCGCACGCCATGACGGACACAAACGATACCCCAGAGATTGCGGCGCCCGTCGAGCTGCGCAACGGGGCAGGCGAATTGCAGGGGAGGCTATTCGTCGCGTCCGGTCGTCTTGAGGTATTGAAGCACGGGCGCTTGACCGTGTACGACCTGCGCACAGGGCAGCGCATCACGGACCGCAAAATTGACCGCAACAAACATGGGTAGATTGTGGTAAGATGGGGAGATGGGGACATGATAAAGCCACTTCTGATTGCAACCATCGTCACGCTAATCGCGGCCGCTGATTGTTGTGGCGATTGCGCAAAGTGCTCTTCGCCCCATCAGGATGGATTCCGGACGTCCGGCCAGAAGTACCATAGTGGCGCGCGTGCCGCGCTCAACATGACGTTGACGGCGATAATGATAGAACTAGCGCAAGGGCGGATTGACGCCAGACATCCAACCGCATACCGGAGAGCGCTTGACGCCATACGCCATTGACTTGGCGCATCGGCGTCATTTTGTTTTTAGGAGTCGAAATTGCTTGACAGTATCAAGGCGGAGCGACAGGAGATGCGACTCGGCACGGCAATTGGGACCGGGCTGCTTTGGTTGCTGTCGCTTCCATTCTTCATGGCGGGGTGGGTCTTGGGTGCAATCTGGCGGGCGATACTCTGGATAGCGGCGGCATTTGTGGCCGGATTCAAGGCGGGACGAGGCGACGATGGGACTACTTGACGCAGTACGCACGCAGCACAGATCCATGACCGCACCGAAGGTCAAGGCGGTAGCCGACCACAGACCCGACCTGCGCGATCGGACGCACGTCATGTCGTCTTCGGGCGGAGCATGGGCGGAGCCAGTGCAAGACAACTTCGCCGACTACGCCAAAGTCTACGAGGTGTATTCGTGGGTGCGCAAAGCCGTCGCCAAGATTGCCGAAAATGTTGCGTCTGTCCGTGCCGAGGTAGTTGACGCCGACGGGTAGCGGTCCCCGGCCATGAGTTGACGACGCTGCTCACATCGGGCAATGACGCCATGCCCGGTGCGCTGCTGTGGGAGAACTACGCATCCTCCATGATGCTGTCCGGCGAAGCGTTCCTTCACATTGTGGAGGATTCCCGCGGGCGACCTGTAGAGCTATGGCCGCGCCGCGCTGACCTCGTGTTGGTGCAACCGGATGTGTCACCTGAGCGGCGCAACTTCCCAGCCGTGGCCGGCTATGTCGTCATGCCGGACGGAGTGCAGACTGAGACGATGTACCCGACGCCAACCGGCATGATTCACGACAAGTTCTATAATCCGCTGAATCCGTGGCGGGGGCTTGCGCCTATCTCTGCCGTGCGCAATTCGATCATCATTGACATGTTCGCTCAGTCATGGTCGAAAGCATTCCTGCGCAACGGGGCGCGTCCGGATTATGCCGTCATTGCTCAGCAGGGGCTTACCAAGACGGAACGAGACGCCATTCAGGCTGAGATGATGTATCAGTTTGGCGGAAGCGGCAACGCCGGCAAGCCGATTGTGTTGGAGTCTGGCACGACCGATATCAAGACGTTTTCGTGGGCGCCCAAGGACATCGAATGGATTCAGCAGCGCGAGATGTCGCGCGATGAGGTTGCGGCGGTGTTCGGCGTGCCCGACGAGATCATGGGGTATGGGCGCGACACCTACGAGAACTTCGGGCAAGCGGAGAAGGTGTTTTGGAAGTTGACTTTGCGTCCGCTCATCACCCATCGCGACATGGTTTTGACGCACTTCTTCACCGTGCGCAGACCGATGCTCAAGCCTGGCCAGCGTATCGAAACAGACCTGACCGGTATCGGCGCTCTGCAAGACGATAAGTCCGGTTCGGTCACAATGGCGCAAAGCCTTTGGGCGATGGGTGCGCCATTCAACCAACTGGATGAGCAGTTGGGTCTTGGCATCGGGCCAGTTCCGGGCGGCGAGTTGCCATTTGGCCGGGCGGCATTTGACCCGCTCGCCATACAGGTAGACGCCGCTGCGCAGCCGGCGTTACCCGATGGGGGTAGCGCGGACAAAGGTTTTTTTACGCAGCGCCGTCTGACCGTGCGCGACTTATCGCCGGTGCGCAAAGCGATGGCGTCCCTGGGTGGGAAAGTTACCCGTGACGAGTGGGTGACAATCAAAGCGCTTGCGCTGCGCACGGTGCCGGGTGACGACGATGCGGAGGAGGAGATATACCGCATCCTCGAAGAGCGCTCTACCGCCGCTATCACGCGCGCTTTCCGCGAGCAGTGGCGCAACATCCTGCCAGACAACGCAGAGGATATGGATCTGTACGAGTTGCAGGCGTACATCAATCAGCGCCTTATCAGTCCGGCAGTGAACGATGCGCTGTCACGAGCCGTCATGGAAGCGGTAGATATCGGGGTCAACATCGCCTTTGATCAGTTGGGCAATGCGGGGATAGGATTCGACTGGGGCCTTGTCAACGTGAGGGCCAGGGATTGGGCGGCACGGCGCGCTGGCGACTTGATCGTGGGTGCAAACGAATCGACCGCCGCTTTCGTACAGCAGAACGTTGCGCGGTGGTACGAAAACGGCGAGCCACTGTCGGCGCTGACCAGAGACTTGGAGCGCATGTTCGACCGCAATCGGGCGCAAGTGATTGCCGAAACCGAGACGACATCTGCGGCGGCCAACGGGAGTCTGGAAGGGTACCGCGGGGCAGGCTTGACCGAGATGGCGTGGGCGACAGTAACGGACAGCAAGGTATGCCCGATTTGTAACCAGTTGGACAAGCTCATCATCTCGACCGATGAGCGATTCTACGATCAACTGTCACCGGAGTTACAACGCAAGGCGGGCAGGGAATTCAGCGTTCCACCGGCGCATGTGCGCTGCAGGTGCCGTCTACGTCCCGCGATTGCGAGAGTCGGATAAGCTGAAATGCCAGAGATAGTTATCACCGTTACCGCGGGGTGGGCAAGCGGAGAAGGGGGGGGCATGCGCTTGCCGATCGAGGATAGCCTGATGTCTACCAACACGAGCCGGGGCGGAAGGAACATCTTTTTTCCCCCGTCGCCCCCCCCCCCCCCGCCCCGCCCCCCGCCCCCCCCCCCCCCCCCCCCGGGGGGGCGTGTTGGCCCCCCCCCCCAAAACCCCCCCCCCCGGGGGGCCCAACCGGGGGCGCCCCCCGGGCCACCCGGGGGGGCCCCCTTTCCCCCCCCCGCGCCAGAAAGACCCGGGGGGGGGAGGGGGGGGGGGGGCGGGGACCCCCCCCCCAAGGTACCGGGGGGCCCGGGGGGGGGGGGCCCCCCCGGCGCGGGCGCCCCCCGAGACCTCGGGGGGGGGGGGGGGGGGGGGGGCCCCCGCGGCCCAGCGGCAAATAGATTAAACTTTGGTCCGCCACAGCGACCGTACCCGAACATGCTGCGCACGGCGAAGCAACGCCGCTACTTCTTTTGGGCATTGAAGCAGGGGATTATCAAGGTGCCCTACGAGCGTCGCGGCAAACTGGGTCAATCGTGGACATGGCGCATTAGCAGCCTGGGCAATGGATTGCACGGTGTGGCGGGCACAGACAAGGGCTACGCCAGGTACGTGCAATCGTCGGCGCATCAGGCGCTTATCCATCGCGGCAACTGGCGGACGGAGATGGATGCTATCCGTGAGCTGCGTAGCGACATCATTGCCCGGTTCCGCCGTGACATTGCAGCTTACGTCCAGAGGATGAGCGCTACCTCTTGAAATCGTAGCGCATATGTGCTAGACTGATTGCAACCGAATAACCAGAGCGCTTGACGCCGAAACTGTCCAACCGGGCAGTAACGGCGTCTTTTTTTTGTTGGCGGTAGGAGAGTGGGGCCACCCCGGGGGGGCGCACAGAAACCCCGGGGGGCCGCCCGCCCCGGAGGCGCCCCCGGGGGAGGGAAAAGCCCCGGCGGGACGGCGCGGGGGCGGGCGGGGGGGGCCCCCCCCCCCGCGGGGGGGGGGGGGCCCCAGGAGAAGGGCCCGGGGCGCCGCCCCGACCGAGGAAAGCCCCCCCGCGGGGCAAAACCCCCCCCCCCCCCCGACAACCCCGCGGGGGGGGGGGAGGGGGGGGGAAACGGGGGGGGCGGGGGCGCCCCCCCGGGAAAAGGGGCGCACAAGGGAGGAGGGAAGGAACGGGAAAACGGGGGGGGGGGGGGGGGGGGGGGGGGGGGGGGGGGCACGGGGGGGGGGGGGGGGGGGGGGGGGGCATGGCGATAAAACACAAGGCGTTTGACCTGGCACCGATGGCCGATGGATGGATCATGGCGTCTACGCCTGCGGTCGACCGCGATGCCGACCGGGTTATGCCGCTCGGTATCGATTGCACAAACTACCGCAAGAATCCGGTGCTGATCTTCGGGCACAACTACAGCGAGCCGTGGTGCATTATCGGCAAGGCGGGCGATATCACGGCTGACGAGAGCGGGTTGCGCATCCTGCCGGAACTGCGAGACCCAGCTTCGCAGAATGACCCGATGCACATCGTCAAGGCGCTGTGGGAGCAGGGGCTTTTGCGCGCCGCATCCATCGGGTTTCGACCTGTCACGATGCAAAAGAACGCGTTCGGTGGCAACGACATTCTGACCAGTGAACTTCTGGAAGTTTCCATCGTTCCGATTCCGGCCAATCAGGATGCGCTGAGACTGGCCGTCAAGGCGTTGCCGCCCGAAGACGACATGCCCGAAGATATGCCGCCCGAGGATGCTCCCGAACCGACTCCTGAAGATACCCCTGCCGATGCTCCCGAACCTGAGCAGGAGGATACGCCGACCGATGGCGAGCCGACCGAAGAGGATGCGCTCGCCATGCTCGAACTTCGCCTTACCGCAATCTTGTCTGATTTTTTGAACTCTATCCGGTCGTCACTGGAGGCGATCAACGCATGAACAATCTCGATTCTGTTTTGCAGCAAATGGCCGAACTGACGAACGCAGTCAAAGCGGCGGGGTCGAAATCCGACCTGCAATGGGCGGATGTGGAAAAAGCGTTCGGAGCACAGATTGAAGCGCTCGCCGCTGCGCAGGTTCAGAAGGCGATGGAATCGCAGCCGGTCTATCGGCAGCCGGGCGCGGCCGTCGGCGCATCGGGCCAGGTGGCGGGCAATCGCTACTCTCGCTTCATCAAGTCGTTTGAATCCAGCGGGTCGCATCGGGACGGCGGGCTTGTCTATCGACCGGTCGACCTGCTCATCGCCAAGGCGATCATGGAGGGGCAGGTACGCAACTGGTCGCCCCAGATGGGCGGAGCCGGCGCGGCCGAACCGTCCAACGACCTGGTGAACGCAGTCAAAGCCATGACCTCGACCGGCGCGGGCACGGGCGACGAACTGGTACCGACCGGCATGGCGAATCAGCTTTGGGACGACATCTTCTTGGCGTCTCGCATCGCCGCCAACCTGACCCGCATCGACATGCCCACGAATCCCTTCGACGTTCCGCTTGGCCTGGGACAGCCGACATGGCGCAAGGGGACGGAAAACACGGCAACCACGGCGAGCGACCTGACCACGGCGAAATCGGTTTTGACGGCCACCGAACTGGTGACCGAACAGAACTGGAGCTACACGCTGGATGAGGATAGCGCCGTTGCGATGGCGCCCACGGTACGGGCACGCCTTGCCCAGAGCGGCGCTGAGGTTATCGACGCCTTTGCGCTGAACGCCGACGCCACCGACGCCGGGACCGGCAACATCAACCTCGACGATGCTGACCCGGATGCGGACATGTACTATCTGAGCGCCGGGCAGGATGGCATCCGCCATCAGTGGCTCGTTGATAACACGGCGATGGGCAAGGACGCCGGCGGCGATGCACTGGCGGACGCTGACATTTCGGCGGCGCTCAACCTGATGGGCAAGTACGCAATCGACCCGAACCAGACGGCAATCATCTGCGGGGCAGGCACGTACCTGAGCGGCTTGCTTGGATTGACAAACGTCATGACGGTTGACAAGTTCGGGCCGGGCGCTGTGATCCTGACCGGGCAGTTGGCGGCTTATCGGGGCATCCCGATTATCGTCAGCGCGTCGGCTTCGAAGACGGAAGCAGACGGAAAGGTTTCGACCACGGCTGGGAACAACACGTTGGGTCAAATCAGCATCATCAACCGCAACCTCTGGTATGCCGGTTTCCGCCGCCAGTTGATCATCGAGGTCGACAAGCTGATTCAGAAGCGCCAGTACATCATGGTGACCTCTATACGCATGGCCGTCGCAGCGCACGGGACACGCAGCACGAACACGCACACGAGCGGCGTGCGCAACATCCTCATCGGCTAATCTTCGTTCGGTTCAATGCCCCTCTCTCGTCCGCGGGGAGGGGCTTACTTAAGGAGGTACGATGCGCAAGCAAATCGCATGGGCGGTAATCGTGGGGGTGACGCTGCTGGCGTTGCTCCTGTTTTCGTTTGGCACGCCGGTAAGCCAAGCCGCGCCGCTGGCCGCGCCAACGCCGGTCGCAGTCACGGTCAAAAACGTGTCACCCGAATTCCCTGTATTTTTCGATGCGAAGGTACTGACGGCTGACACTCGTTCCAGTTGCTTCGAGGTGCCAGACTACTCAGCTATCGACCTGATGACCGTCATCGATCAGACGGATGGCAACACGGTTACACTGACGCTCAATTTCAGCAATAACAACGTCAACTTCGCAGACGGAGCGGCGGCGGTATCGGCCAACATTGCCGACGCTACGGCGCTTAACCAGTACCTACTGTTTGGCCGATGGACGTGCCTGTATGCCGACGTGTCACTGACGAACCCGGTCACGGTCACGGCGATAGGAGTCGTCAAGTGATAAAGTTGCGCTGCTTGTTGACGTATGCAAACGGGCCGTTGAATCTGGCGTACGAGGCAGGGACCGTCTTTGACGCAGACGACGCGCAGGCGACCTATCTCTTGGCCGATGCGCCCGGATGCTTCGAGGTGGTCAAGGCGGTAACAGCGCCGGCCAGGGACAAGATGATTCGCACCCCAGAGGCGGATAAGTGACCGACTACTGCGCGGCGGCTGACCTGAAACTAGCGGGCCGGCTCGACATTGCCGGGACCGAATACGACACCGCCTTGACATCGATTATCACGGCCATGTCGAGATGGATCGACCGCTTCTGCAAACTGCCGGAAAACGGGTTCGCACCCGCCGCCAACGCAACACGCTACTACGGTGACGACGATGTACGTAGCAGCGTGTTGCGACTGGACGCGCCGCTGGCAAGCCTGGCGAGCGTGGCCGATGGGCTTGGCGTTGCATTGACGACTGCGCAGTACCGGCTTTGGCCGCGCAACGCAGAGTATGCCAACCAGATCCATCTGCTGTCGGGCGCCGTGTGGTCATTCGGTGTCGACGGCGAGATAGCGGTCACCGGCAAGTGGGGTATGGCGACTACCGTGCCGCCGACCATCAAAGAGGCGTGCGTCATGCTGTCCGCATGGACGTTCAAACGCTATCAGGCAGGGCTGGCGGACGCGACGGCGAGCGTCGATCTTGGTCAACTCGTCTACTCTGAGGGTATCCCGAAGCAGGTGCAATTCATGCTGCAAGGCTTTCGCTGGACGGTGATATGAGCCTGGATGCGACGATTGACAAGTTGCGTGCCCACACGGCGGCGCTTACCGGCATGGCCAGGGTATACACTGACCCGCCGGACTCTATGCAGGAGTTCCCGTGCGCAATCGTCTTTGCCAATCGGGGCACGTATGAACTGAACGCAGCGGGCGGGCGGGCGTACCACAACGTCGTGGTCGAGATACACCACTCTCGCCAAGTCCTACCGCAGGCGGTTGACGAGGCGAAGGTCTGGCCGGACAGGATGTACGCACGACTCGCCGCGGCGACGGACCTTGACATCAACGGGCCGATAGCGTACCGGGCGGGCGCGATGACCTACGGTAGCGCTGACCCGCACTATGGAGTTAGATTCGAGGTGCCATGCAAGGTGAACCTGTAGCACTCATTTACGTTGGCGATGGCACGTACATTCACGGCGTGCCGGCGCGTGACCTATCGCCCGAAGAGGCGAAACAGTTCAAAGCACTTATCGACGAACAGCGAAAAGTTAGCGGCGTGACGCTCTACCAGGCGCCGCCGAAGGAGGGGGTGGCAAATGGCTAACGTCTATGGTCCGTTCAGCATGAACAAGATCCAACTCGGGCGCGAATCTGCGTTCGGGACGGCTGTCGCGGCGTCAACCATCTGGCGTGGCGCTTTCTCCATGCTAGAGGATGCGTCGGAACGCGTCATCGTTGAAGAGCAGATCGGGCTACTCGTTCAGGCGGAGCGGGCCTACGATTCTTCGTACCGGGGCAAGCTCTCCATGCCCGCCACGGAGTTGACCTACGAGCAGTTGCCGCACATTCTGGAGGCGGGCATTTTGACCGCTACGCCCGGAGCCGGTCCGGGGTACCTGCGCACCTACGCATACCCCGTCGACAATTCCGTGCCGACGCCAAAGAGCTACACGATCGAGACCTTCAACAACGCAGCCGACAATGACGCGTTGGAGATGGAAGGTTCGCTCGTGGAAGAGTTCACGCTAGAGGGGCAGGCGGGGCAGGCGTGGAAGATGTCGGCCAACTGGTTCGGTCGGCAGGTGTCGCCAACCACGCCAACATCGCTGTCTACCATCGTGGCTGTCGAAGAGGCGCTGATACCCAAGACGCTGCTATACATTGATGCGACAGGCGGCACGGTTGGTACGACGCAGCGCCTGGGCGTGCTTATGGGCGCATCAATCAAGGTGACGACCGGTCTCGTGCCTGTCCCGATTGGCGATGGGCAGTTGTACCACACGACCTACAAGTGGACGAAACCGGCGATTACGTTCAGCCTCACGGTCGAATTGCAGGATGACACGGTATCGGTTGTGCAGGCTGAGCGTGCAATCCGCAAGGCCGGGACCGTGCGCCTGTTTCAGTTGACCTGTCCGGGCACGTCGCCCAAGACCATGGTGATCAAGTGGGCGGGCAAATACGATGTGGTCGGCGGCTACGAAAACAGCAACGGAAACACGACGGTGCGCCTGGACGGGCACGCGGTCTATTCGTCTGCCGATGCGTTGTTCTTCTCTATCGCCGTCACGAATGGCGTATCGACGTTACCGTAACTGAGGGTACAACCCGTATGGGGTATTTCGCAACACAGACAGAGACGATTGACCTGGGCGGCGGCAACACCGTCACCGTGCGCAAGTTGACGTATGGTGAGGTGTTGGCGCTGTCGGAAGATCCACGATGGGAGAAAACTTCGGGGCTTGTCACCACCGAAAAGGCGCTCGTCAGTTGGGACGGACCAGGATTCGATGGCGCGAGCCGACTCCCGACAATCTGCGGGCGCTGCCATTCAGTCTGGCACGCAAGATAGCGGCGGCGGCGGACAAGTTGACCTACCTGAGCGAAGACGAGGGAAACGCATCTGGCGTGGCTACGAACTGAACTACATGCAGGATGTCAGCGAAGCCACGCCGACACGCTACGGGATACTGTTGGCCGTCATGCGGGAATACCACTGGTCATGGCAAGACATCCTCCAAGCGCCGGCGGACCTCATCCAAGAAATGAGTGCTCGCCTCCAGGCTGAGTACCACTGGCGAGAGGCGAAGCGAGAGTTCGATTCCGACATTCAAAAGCAAGGGCGGTCGATGTCCGACGATATTGAAGTGGGATAGTTGGCAGAGACAAGACCGGTCCCGCCACCACATCTGCTGTAAACAATATCAAAAAAGTTGACCAAGCTGCGGCAGCTTCGCAGCGGTCCATGGTGAATCTGACCAACGCAAACAAGGCGATGGCCTTCGCAATGGGCGGGTTCGCGGCCATGACCGGTGTGCAATTTGCTATGGCGATCGGCAACGGCACCGCTGAACTCGCCAAAATGAACGTACAGGTCACCCGCTCGCGTTCGGCGTTCACCATCCTGTCTGGCGGAGCGGAGCAAGCACGGGCCAAACTGGAAGCGGTTAAGCGCGCCAGTATGGGGACCGTCTCTGAGCTTGACGCCATGCAACTTGCCAACAAAGCGGCGGCGCTTGGCATGGCAAAGACGGCAAGTGAACTTGAGAACGTCGTAGGGACTGCAACCAAGATATCGATGGTTATGGGCGGCGACGTGTCCGACGTGCTGGATAACCTGTCGGCGGCGGCGGCCAACCTGTCTTTTGTTCGGCTTGATACCATGGGTATCTCGGCGGGCAAAACCAAAGAGAAGATGAAAGAGTTACTCGAGACGACGCAGGGGCTAACGCAGGAACAGGCGTTCCTGAATGCCGCCATTGCCGTATCGAAGGAGACGTTTGCGGGGATTGGGGAGGGGGCAAACGTCGCCATAGATGGCACGAAGAGACTTCAATCGGCATGGACAGATCTCGTCAATTCGATAGCAGAAGGGGCAGTAGGTGACGCCGCTAACCGGGCGCTGAATGGCGCTGCGGATGCCGTGCGTGGATTCAGCGACCGCATCGCGGCGGATGAACTCGCATCCAGACAGGCTCTACTGAAGAAATACAACGAAAACATAGAGCTACGCCAGAAAGAGATAGACTCAGCGGGAGAAGCGGCGCAAGCAACGATGCAGTACCTTACCGTCGCCGGCGCATCGGCTGAAGCGTTCGAGCATGCGGCGATGGCTACGTGGAAATCTACCGAGGCGAAACGGGCGAATCAGGTAGCGGCCATTGCGGCTCGCGATGCACTTCAGGCGGAGATTGTGGCCGTCACCGGGGCCGCTAACGCTTCGAATGCTGCAAGTCAAAGTGTCTTCCAAAACATCCCGGCATGGTACGCATTCGCCGATGCAATTGGAGCGGTGGTTGCCGTCGCTCGCACCTACGCTGGTATCGGGCCGGGGCCAAACATAGACACCAGAGGGCGCGGCGAGAAAGCGGATTCGGTGGCAGGCGGCAGTAAGCAGCGCAGCATCCTGAGCGGCAACATCAAGGCGGGATTATCAACGTCCGACCAGGGCGCAAGACACGCGCTTGACCTGGTGGCAAAGTCTGCCAGTGCAGCGGCCGGCGGCATGGGCGGCGTTGCTGAGGCTGCAAGCGATTTGTCGGGAACGCTCGAAGGGGCTATTCGCAAGATACCGGGGCTGTTTGGCACGTCGTCCGTCACCGAACTGGACATGAAGAAAGCGGCGGCGGGCATGTCCGTGCGCTATCCAGATAGCTACGTGCGTGAGGCGAAGGATGAACTCCTGAACGGTAAGGATTACGCCAACATCGATCCGGCTGAGCTCGCCAAGTCACTCGGGCTTGACATCTCGGTAGGCGCCGACCTGATTGTAGCGGAGCTAGAGCGCCAGTGGGCGTCCGGTGAGTATTTCGTCAACCCGGAGAACCTGCTCAAAATCGACTGGAACGCATACCGAACCATCATGCAACAGGAGGCAAATGCTGCGCTTGGTTCGCAAAACCTGATCGCTGAGGCGATGAAACAGGGGATTACACCGGAGTCTTGGGACGCTGCCACGAAGGGAACCGGGCCGCTTATCGTGGCCGGCGTTGAAGCTTCGCTCGATGCGTCCGACATGACCCCTGCGGCTGCGAAGTTTGGCAACAAACTGGCGTCGGCTTTCAGCAACTCATCCAGCGAAGCGTACACGGCTGCCACCGGTGCGGGCGAATCGTTGGCGAAAGCGGTCAATGCCGGATTCGGAGCGATGGCAAGCAAGTTGCCGTGGGGCGTGCCGGTGTCGAATGGCACAACAGGCACTCCGGTCACTCCGCCGCCGGGGAAGGCGGTCGGTACATCCTACTGGACAGGCGGTATGGTGCGCGTCCATAAGGATGAGACAATCATCCTGCCCAGGGGATCGGGCATCCGCACGGCCACCGAGTCTGGCGCTACGAACGAAAGCGGCGGGCAAGTCGTCATCAATGCCGTGGTGCAATCTCCGATTACTCTTGAGATGCTGACAAATCAGGTGGCACGCAGACTGAAGAGGAGCACATGAGCGGGCACACCTACGCCGTAACCGATGGTACGACTACCTTCACGCTGACATCGACGAACAGCGCCGTCGTTGCGCCCGGCTACATGCCGTCCACCGGCGACGGTGTGACCGACAGTACAACCGATACGATTCCGCTGCTGCTTTATGCGACTACGGCGGCGCTGCTACAGACTGCGGTCGCCACGCTGCAACAACTCCTGAACACGGCACGCCGGCGCAAGTTGACAGGTGTCGGTCCGCAACTGTATCTCACGGTGCAACTGACATCTGACGCGTCGGCGTGGCGATCACGCATTATCGACGCCCGGCTTGATTTGAAGGAGGATTCGCTCAACGTGTTCGGCCAAGCGAAGATGGGCGCGACGCTTTACCTGGAGCGCGTGCCTTACTTCGAAGGCGCTGAGGTAGAACTTGAACTGTCCGCCAACGGGCAGGCTGCGGCAACGGGCGGGCGCACGATCTACAACAATCCGGCCAACGGCAACTGGGTGCAGATAGCGGCGGCGCAAGCAACTGGCAATCTGCCGGCGCCGGTTAAGCTGACGCTGCAAAATACGACCGGCTCCGCGCAGATATACTACCGGCTTTTTATGTCGGTCAACGCCTATTCCGACCCGGCGAACCTCGTGCACTATCTTCAGGCGGAAGCGGCGAGCGGCGTAACTCCGGTTACATGCGCAACGTGCAGCGGCGGGCAGAATATCGACATATCGACAGTGAGCGGATTGACACGAGTCTGGACGTTGCCAACCGCCGACTTGCAGCGCACTAAGGGCCGGCGCGGGCGCATCCTGGCCCGTATCGATGGGGTCGGGCCGGTCTACGTCACTCCGCAAATCAGAGACGCAGCGGGCACGGCTGTGCTGTGGTCGGGTGACGAGATGAATATCGGGCCGGCTGGCGGACAGACTATCTCCTACCAGGATTGCGGGGTTGTACCGTTGCCGCCTGGGGGATACGGGGCGTCGTGGGGCGCTCTGACATTGGCGCTCGTGTTTCGCGGTGCAGTTGTGGCGAGCCTGGATGTGCTGCAACTGACCATGCTCGATAGCTACCGCTACCTTGAGATCGCAGCTACATCGGTGGCGGCGAATGCGTACATCGTTCACGATGGCATCGACGAACTATCCTACGTCATCAACGGTGCAGTCTGGTACCCATTGGCGTCGGCATTCGGCGGCGCTTTGACATTGCAACCGAACACGTTGCAGCGCATCCATGTTCTGCACACGTTATCCGCGGCGGTTGACGATGCTCCGATTGCGAACACGTTCAGCGTGCGGGCGTACTACCGACCACGGAGAGCGACGGTATGAGTTCATTTAGCATCGCCGTCTACGATGCGACCGGAGCCATCCTGATACCGGGGTCACTCGCTGTCACTCCGGTTACATGGTCGGCCATCGCGCGCGGTGGCATGGCGGATGCTGAGGTGCAAATCTCGGTGATGTCTCGCAGTTGGCGGGGCTGACAGCCTGGCTTGGTTACCGACTGGAAATTGTCAATCGCAACGGGGTCGCAGTTTGGTGGGGAGATATCGTAGCGGTCGAGATCGTGGCGTCCGGTCTGCGGCGTGGCATTACGCTAGAGCGGTTGACCAACCGAATCAGCGTGCGCTATTCCCAGATCCAACCGGGGGGCACGGCGACAGCGGCGGATACGACCTGGGCAGATAATGCCACAAGCCAGACGAAATACGGGGTGTATGAAAAGCGCATCACGCCGGACCGTGAGATGAGCGAAGCGGAAGCGAACAACTACCGGGCCACGGCGCTGGCCACACTTGCAATACCTCATTACACGCTGATGCCTGAAGACGGTGACCCGGTAGCAATCCTGCGTTGCGCCGGCTACTGGCAGAGGCTGGGTCGGACCTATTACGCACAGGCGG
>JADJVV010000023.1 GCA_016710435.1 Hyphomicrobiales bacterium
CGGCGGTTTTGGAGTAAAAGTGCAGGGGCAAATAGTGCTCTATGGGAGTTAGGGGACCATTACCGACGAAACGAGGACCGTCGCCGCGTACGGCTGAGGGGGTCAAGTTGCGCCGCTTACCTAGCGAAGCGGACGCGATCTTCCTGCGGCTGGTGCGCGACATCGTTGGCTTGACGCCGGCGGATGTGGCCATGGTGGAAGACACGGCCAGGTGGATAGCGGTTGCCAAGGACGCCTATGCAGATCTATTGTCGGAGGGTCTTACCGTCACCGACACGGCCCACGGCAACCAAGAGGAAAGCCGCAAGAACCCGTTGCTGATCGTGATGCGCACAGCCAGCGAACAGATCCGCGCCAACGCGCAGCAGCTCGGCGCCACGCCGTTGGCCAGGGCGCGCATGCCGGAACCGGAACACGAACAACTGTCGCTTGCCGACATCCTGTTTGCGGACACGCCGGTCAGCCATGAATGACGGCCTATCGCTTCGACGAGCGCACCGCTATCGTGGCCGAACGGTTTTTCGACCGGATGCTGGTGCACGTGGAGGGTCCGATGGCGGGCCGTCCGTTTGTCTTGGAGCCATGGCAACGGCACATCGTGCGCGAGCTATGGGGCTGGAAGCAAGCGGACGGCGCGCGCCGCTATCGCAAGCTGTATCTGGAGGTTCCGCGCGGCAACGGCAAGTCAACGTTTGCGGCCGGGCTCGCGCTGTTGCTGTTAGCGGTGGACGGCGAGCAATCATCGAAAGTGTATTCGGCAGCCGCCGACAAGGGCCAGGCTGCCATCGTGTTCGAGACGGCAGAGAAGATGGTCAACGCGTCGCCGTTCCTGGCGCCACGCATCAAGCCCTACCGCAACCGAACGATGTCATACGACGACACGGGCAGCAAGTATGTAGTTTTGTCGTCGGACGCATTCACCAAGCACGGGCTGAATCCGCACGGGATCATCTTCGACGAATTACACGCGCAGCCGAACCGCGAATTGTACGACGTTCTGAATACGGCGATGGGCAAGCGGCGCCAGCCGATCATGATCATGATCACAACAGCCGGCTACGACCGCAACTCCATCTGCTGGGAGCAACACGAGTATGCGCGGCAGGTGCGCGATGGCGTGATCGACGACCCGACATTTCTGCCTGCGATCTGGTCATCGGAGGACGGCGACGACTGGACCGATCCCGCAGTGTGGGCAAAGGCCAACCCAAACTATGGGGTATCGGTGCGCGAGAGCTTTCTACAGCAGGAGTGCGCGACGGCGCTGGCGTCGCCAGCCTACCAGAACACATTTCGACGCCTGTATCTCAATCAGTGGACGCAGCAGGAGAACCGCTGGCTGGATATGTCGGCGTGGGGGGAATGTATGGCTGACATGCCGGACCTGGCCGGGCGGCCCTGCTATGGCGGGCTGGATCTGGCCACCACGACCGACATCGCGGCGTTTGTGCTAGCCTTTCCGCCACAGGCCGACGGCGAGCCCTATTGGCTGGTGCCGTATTTCTGGATTCCGGGCGCCAACATGGTGGAGCGCATCCGGCGCGATCGCGTGCCCTACGACGCGTGGGCGCGTGACGGCCTGCTGGAGGCAACGCCCGGCAACGTGATCGACTATGCAACCATCGAGCGCGACATCATTGCGCTGGGTGATCTATACGACATCCGCGAAATCGCCTTTGATCGCTGGGGCGCTGCGCAGATCTCGCAGAACCTGACGGCTGCCGGATTCACCATGGCGCAGATGGGGCAGGGGTTTGCGTCGATGGCGGCTCCGACTAAGGATCTGTTGCGGCTGGTCCTCTCCAAGCAGCTGGCGCACGACGGCAATCCCATTCTGCGCTGGATGGCTGACAACATGGTGGTGGAGCAAGACGCGGCGGGCAACGTAAAGCCAAGCAAGGCGAAATCTCGCGAAAAGATTGACGGTATGGTGGCGGCGATCATGGCGCTTGACCGCGCGTCGCGCAACCTGGGTGATAGCGGCAGATCGGTCTACGAAGAGCGCGGGGTGCTGACGATATGAAAACAATCGACCTGCCGGACATCGCCGTGATCGTTGGGGTTATCCTGATCGCCGTGGCCATCTACATGGCGCTAGGCGTCGTCGCCTTCATCGCGTTTATGGGCACGGTCCTGATCGTCATCGGCGCGCTGGCTGCGTGGAAACGGGCGCAACGGCCCGCGAGGTAACGTGTGCATCATGAGCAAACTGACGACGCGCGAGCGCGAGGTGGTGCGGCTCCTGGCGCTAGGAAAGCGGCAAACGGAGATCGCCAAATTATTGACGGTGAGCCCGCGCACGGTGGAGGCGCACGTGCGCAACGCACGCGGGAAGACCGGCGCAACGTCGGCGTTTGATCTGGCGGTGCGGGCAGCCATGGAGAATCTGAAAAAATAGGGGCAATCCCGCATAGACCACGCGTTCTAAAGTCGCTACGATGGCCGTAGCGACTTTTTTTGTTCCCGTGGGGGCGCCGTGGGATTCCTGAGCAGCCTATTTCAAACCGAACAGCGCAACGTGGGCGATCAGGTTCTGTCCAGCGTGGGCGAGACCTGGTATTCCTCTACCGCCGGCGTGCCCGTGTCCGAGCAGGGCAGCCTGCGCAACATGACAGTGTTTGCCTGCATTCGCATCGTTTCGCAATCGCTGGCGGCGGTGCCGCTGATCCTCTACGAACGCGACGGACGCAACCGAACACGGGCCACGGGCCATCCGCTTTATCCGGTGCTACACGACCAGGCCAACAGCGAGATGACGGCATTCGAGGTGCGCGAGACGCGTCTGGCGCATGCCATGCTGTGGGGCAACGCCTACGCCGAAATCGAATACGATGCCAACATGCAGGTTATCGGCCTGTGGCCGCTGCCGCCGGACCGCGTGGGCATCGAGCGCGACCGCACCAGCGGGCAACTCATTTACACCTACCTGCGCGACGACGGCAGCGGTTATGTGCTGCCAGGCTGGCGCGTGCAGCACCTGCGCTACATGATCCTGCGCGGCGTGGTGGGCATCAGTCCGATCCGCCAGGCGATGAACGCCATCGGGCTAGCGACGGCCACCGAAGAGTTCGGGGCATCCTATTTCAAAAACGGATCTCGCCCCAGCATCATCCTTAAGCACCCGGCCAAACTATCGCCAGAAGCCTATGTGCGTCTGCGCGATTCGTTTTCCGAAAACTGGCAGGGTTTGAAAAATGCGCATCGCATCAACATCTTGGAAGAGGGCATCAGCCCTGAGTCCATCGGCATTCCGCCCGAAGAAGCGCAGTTTTTAGAGACGCGCAACACGCAGATTGCAGAGGTCGCACGGCTCTATGGCGTGCCGCTGCATATGCTGGCCATCGGGCAAAGTGCCACATTCGCCAGCGCAGAACAGGACGCTATCAACTTCCGGCAGTTGACGCTCATGGAGTGGGCGCGGCGCGACGAACAGGCGCTAGAGCGTGACCTGCTGACGCCGGAAGAGCGTACGCGCATGTATTTGGAGTATCTGCTGGATGGCCTGGAGCGCGCCGACATCGCCACGCGCAGCGGGGCATTCAACACCATGCGCCAGGGCGGCGCCATCACGGCCAACGAGTGGCGCGAGCGCGAGAACCTGGACCCGCTTCCCGGCGGCGATGCGCTGCTGCAGCCGCTCAATATGGGCGTGGTGGGCGAGAGCGCACCGACGGCCGACGGTCCGGCGGCCAGGGCGATGGGCGGCGAGGGCGACATGCCAGCCAATAGCCAGTGCGAGGCATTCGCCATCTTGTTCGAGGATGCGGCCGCACGCGTCACCCGGCGCATCGCACAGGATGTGCGCAAAGCGGGCGGAAGCGCAGTGCGCAAGGGTGCGGAAGCCGGTTTTATTGCCTGGCTGGATGAATTCGTGCTGGGGCTGCCGCCAGTCGTGCGTGACACGCTGCTGCCGGTCGTGCGGGCGCAGGTGATGCAGGTGGCGGGCAACATCGTGGCTGCCGAACTGCGGTTAGATGGCGTGGCCAGCGAATACGCGGCCGACATCAGAGAACAGGCGGCGGGCGCCATGCTGGGCATGGCCGACATGCAGCCCGACGCGCGCGTCGAAATCATCGCGCAGCTGGTGGAGCGCAGTGCGCAGGGTCTCGCCGAGGATGCACAAGAGGCTGCGTTGGGTGACTGACCAGCGAAACGAGGACCGTATGAGCAAACGAACGTGGACAGTGACGGCGGAAGAAATCGAAGTGCGCAGCGAGCAGGAGGGCGGGAAACCGACCATCCAGGGCTACGCGGTGGTCTTCAACTCGCTTTCGGTGCCGATGCGCGACAAGCGCGGCGTCGAATTCCGCGAGCGGATTGCGCCTGGCGCCTTCGCCGATCACCTGCTGACGAATCCAGACATCCGTGCGCTGTGGAATCACAACCCGGACATGCCGCTGGGGCGCACCAAGAACGGCACGCTGCGCATTGTGGAGGATCATCGGGGACTGCGCGTGCAGATCGATCCGCCGGATACGACGTGGGGTCGCGACGCAGTGGAGGCCATCCGGGCGGGCGTGGTGGACGGCATGAGCTTTGTGTTTGGCATCCAGAAGGATGAATGGACGAAGGACGAACGCGGCAGCAACGTGCGCACGCTGCGCAAGTCCACATTGCATGAGGTATCTCCGGTCACATTCCCGGCCTACGAGTCGACAGAAGTAGGCGTGCGGAGTGAAGCCGATGGCGATATGCCGGATGTTCCGGCCGACGACGGGCAGGCGCCCGACGCTGGCCAGGCCGACGACGTTGTGTTGCGGGCGCAACAGGAACGCGAGCGGCGACTGCGGCTGCTTGATATTCACTAGACAGATTCAACGGGAGATCCGAGACATGAACACCTACGTGGTGGAATTACGACGCAAGGCCATCGAGGCACGCAATGTGGCATCGCTGGTGCACAAGGCTGCGGCCACCGAGACGCGCGGCTTTACGCCGGAAGAGCAGGGGCAGTGGGACCGGGCGATGGCGCAGGCCGAACAGTTCAACGCCGACGCCGACGCCGCCGAACAGCGCGAGCAGCGCATCGGCGCCATCACGGCCGGGGCGCCGATGGTCAACAGCAAGACCAAGCTCGGCGACAGCGAACAGGCTGCCATGGCGTACTACATCCGCACGGCGGATGCCAGCGCCATCCGCGAGCAGCGCGCATCCAATAACACCGGCATGAACATCGGGACCGCTGCCGACGGCGGCGACCTGGTTCCGACCGGCCACTTCAACCAGATTATCGCGCGCCGCGATGAGCTAATGCTGGCGCCGCGGCTTGGTGTGCGGCGCATCGCCGGCGTGGGAACCACGGTCAACGTGCCGATCGACAATGAAGCGGACGGCGAGTTCATCACCAAGGCCGAGATGGGCGACGACAACAGCACCAACGTTTTCGACCGCGATGCGCCTGCCGTCACCAAGGCCGCGATGACGCTGGTGAAGTACACCAAGAAAATCGAGCTCACTGATGAGTTGCTGGCCGACGAAGACAGCAACCTGCTCGCATTCATCGAACAGTTTGTCGGCCGCGGCATGGCCAAGACGCACAACGATCTGCTGCTGACCGAAGCTGCCTCGGGCGGCACGGCTGCGCTCACCTTCGACAGCGCATCGACCATCGGCGCCAGCGAGGTCCCCGAGTTGTGGTATCTGCTGCCGGACTTTTACGCCACCGATGAACCGAGCGTGGGCTGGATCATGCGGCGCTCCACTGAGGGCGTGATCCGCGGCCTGGCCGGAACCACCAACTTCTACTACTCGCCGACGCCGGGCGGAACCATCGGCGGGCGGCCGACGCTGTGGGGCGCGCCGCTTTACAACAGTGGCAAGGCGGCCGCCATCGCAGCCAGCGCGAAGTCCATGTACCTGGGCAACTGGTACTACATGGGCCTGCGCGAGGCGCCGGCAATCACGGTGCTGCGCGATCCGTACACTGTGGACGGCAAGGTGATCTTGAAATACTACTTCCGGGCGGTATACAAGACGCTGCAAGCTGCCGCCATCATCTACGGCACGCACCCGACGGCCTGACATTGAGTTCTCTACGGCTGCCGGTGAAGGCGCTGGCAGTCGTAGACCGCATGGCCAGGTAATGTTGGCCATGCGGTCCGCATCTGTGCCAACCGGATTGCCAGAAGAGCCCGAACCGGTATCGTTCCGCTTATTCGTTCCTGTGGCGATAAATGACTGAACGCATTCTGATCTTCACGCCAACCTACGACTACCCGAACGGCGATCCAGCCATGGCTCCCGAGTGCGAGGCCGCCATCCGCACCCAGCAGATGGCGGCCGACTGGACATGGACGATCGGGCGTCACAACCCGTTTCCAGGGTCCGACCACCGCAACGTCCTGGCACAATATCAACAGGCGCGCCAGGTGATGCTGGACGGCGGTTACGATGCGCTGCTGACCATCGAGCACGACAACGTGTTGCCCGACGACAATGCCGTGCAGAGGCTGCTGGACACGCCGGGCGATGTCATCTATGCGCCCTACGTGCTGCGCCACGGCGTGCATGTGCTGTCCGTGTGGCGGTATAGCGGCGATTTCAACATAGGCGAATCGTTGACCCTGCACCAGGACGAACTGGCGCACGCGCGCCGGGCCGTCGTCTGGCGCGTCTCCGGCGTCGGCATGGGCTGCACGCTATTTCGTCGCCATGCGTTGGAGCAGATTGCATTCCGACCCGGCCAGGGCAATTCCTACGCGCCCGACATACCGTTTGCGCAGGACGCGCTGCGGCTGGGGCTGATCAGCAACGCCCGCATGGACGTGCCCGTGCTGCACAGGCAAAATGAGGACTGGCTGCACCCGTATATGACTATCGGTCTCAAAAAATACTTTTGCCGCGTCAATGTGAACGCACTGGCCACCGACGGCGAGCGTTTTACGCTCGTGCAGGGCACGGAAATTGAAATGCTGCCGTCCCAGGCCTACGATCTGGTGCGCGCCGGGTTCCTGACCATCTTCGACCAACACCTTCTGGCGGCGCAGGCCGAAGTGGAAGCGGCAACCGCCGAACCGGACGGCGAGGCAGCCGTGCTGCCGAACCCGAAACGACGCAAGGCGGCGCACTGATGCCAATGCTTGAGGTCGTCACGCGCACGTTCCGCCGACCGACTATGCTCGCGGCCAACAAGGCCAGCGTAGCCGATCAGGTCGGTGGCAGCGTGAAGCATACGATACTGGTCGACCAGTTCGGCGCCGGCGTTCCGGCCGCCAATGCCGGACTGGCGACATTTGAGCCGGTCGGTGATTACGTGTGGATACTCGACGACGACGACGTGTGCATTTATCCGCATCTGGCAGTCGACCTGGCGCGCATCGCCGACACGCATCGCAATCCACCGGCTGTGATCGTGCGCATGGACCACGGCAGCCTGGGCGTGCTGCCGCATGACGGCATTTGGGGAGTGGCGGTGCATGAGGCCGGTATTGGTACCAGCGGGATTATCACGCGGCGCGACGTGTGGATGCAGCACAGGCAGGCGTGGGCATCGGCCCGCTACGCCAGCGATTACGATTTTATCGCTGCTGTATGGGCGGCGTGCGGCCCGCAGATTGTGTGGCATGACGTTGTGGCAAGCCGCGTGCAGCGCATCAGCCACGGCCAACCGGAGGCGGTGACATTGTGAGCGATTTCGACGGCCAGGTGCGCGTGGTTACGGCGCCGACAATCGAGCCGGTGACATTGGCGGAGGCGAAGGTTGACCTGCGCGTCGATCATACCGAAGACGACACGCTGATCACTGGGCTGATCGTGGCGGCGCGCCAGGAGGCGGAGGTGCTGGCACGGCGCGCGCTCATTAACCGCACGCTGGAAATGGCGCTGTGCGGGTGGCCCGCTACCGCAAAGATTTACCTGCCGTATCCGCCGGCGGTGAGCGTGACCAGCGTAACCTACTACGACATCAGCAACGTGCTGCAGACGATGACGGCAGCGGACTACATGCTGATATCGGACATCGAGCCGGCTATCGTGGCGCTCGCCTACAACAAATCATGGCCGAGCGCGAGCCTGCGCGAAGTCATGCCCGTGCGCGTGCGCTGGGTGGCGGGCTACGGCGCTACGGCTGCGTCCGTTCCGGATCGCTACAAGGTGCTGATCCGGTCGTTGGTGGCCGTGCGCTATGAGTCGCGCGACGAATTGACGCCGGCGCAGGAACGGCAGCTCGCCAACATCCGGGCGGCTTTGCAGATGGAATGGGGCTGGTGATGATCGGCAAATTTCGCCATCGTGTAATTCTCCAGACGGCTACCATCGCCCGCAGCGCGCGCGGTGCGGAGGAAATGACCTGGACGGATACCGCGACGGTGTACGCCGATATCCGCACGGTTGGCGGCCAGGAGCAGGTGCTGGCCAGCCAGTTGGAGGTGGCGACGCTGCTGCACACGATCACGATCCGCTATCGCACCGGGATCGTGCCAAAAATGCGTCTGAAATGGGGCGCGCGCGTGTTTTCGATTGAAGCGGTGATCGAGCAAGACAACCGCATGCGCAGCCTGGTGCTGATGTGCACGGAATTAGTTGGCGTGAATCGGGTGCTCTAGTGGCAAGACGACGATCTATCCAACATGTGGATGTGACCTGGTACGGGGATGAGTTCCTCGCCATCGTAGAACGCAACGGCGACGAAGCGTTGTTTGCTGCCGGTCAAATCGTGCTGGCGGAAGCCGAACGGCGCGCACCGTCCAAGAGCGGCAAGCTGCGCAAGAGCGGCTACATCTCAACGCAGAACCGGTCCACCTACGTGCGGCGCGCATACTGGCGCAAGGAGAAGAAGCCACCAAAGAACACGGTAACGGTTGGCTTTGCGGCGCCGCACGCGCACCTGATCGAGAGCGGGCGGCGGACAACAGGCGCGATCGCGCCGCGCAAGCGCCGGGCGCTGGCCGTCAACGGCAACTTTCGCAGCCGCTCCCGCTACGGCAAGTCGGCGGCCCGGCCGTTCCTGGGTCCGGCCATCGACGCCACACGCGAGACGATGGTGCAGGAACTGGCGGCGGTGCTGCGCAAGCGGCTTGAAGCCGGCATGCCAGGGGGGCGCTAATGGATCTCTCTGTAATCATCCATGATCGCCTGGTGGCAAACGCGGCGGTGGCGGCGATTGTCGGCACCAACGTGTTTCTGGAGGAATCGCCCGATGACGCCGACCTGCCTTTGATCGTCTACGCCAGTCGGCTGGGCGATGCGGTGGACGGCAGCGCATTGGTGTCACCAGCGACGGTGACGGTGCACGGCTACGCATCCAGCGATGATACTGCGCAATCGCTAGGGGCGGCCATCAGCGCGGCGCTAGAGGGCGGCGGCGGGGTCAGCGGAACGACGCGGCTGCACTGTCTCTCGCTGGAGGCATGGGAGGAAGCGCGCAGCTCCGAAGAAAATCTATGGGGTCGCCTGCTCGCATTTTCAGGCACGGTGGTCCGCGGGTAGCAATGGTTTCCCGGCACACGGGAAAGGGAGTCAGACATGGCAGTTGCAGACATTTTGGTAGGACCGATCAACATTTGGTACAGCCCGGTGGGCACTGCGCTGCCGAGCATCAACACAATCGCCGTGGGCGCGTCGTTCGGCGCGGGCTGGGTGTCGGCAGGCATGACGCTGGCTCCGCTCTCCCTGAGCTACGAAGCGGATGAATTTGAACTGGAGGTGGAACAGTACCCCAGCCCGGTATCTCGCGCGCGCACGAAAGAGAAGGCGCTGATCGAGACGCAGTTGGCGGAGTTCACCGCGGCCAATCTCCTGCTGGCGCTCGCGTCGACGCAGACCGTCACCGCGGTGGCGGCGGGCGCAAGCGTCCATGCCAGCGACACGCTCAAGTTCGGCGGCGACATCCTGTTGCCCATGCTCCAGTGGGGCTTTGAAACGTGGGCGCTTGACGCCAGTTCGAACAAGCTGCCCAAGCGCGTGTTCATCTACAAGGCAACCGCGTCCATCGGCGGCAAGCTGGAATTTTCGAAGAAAGCCGCACTGGGCATCCCGCTCAAGATCTCGGCACTGGTGGACACGGCCAAGACGGCGGGCCAGCAGTTGATGGAGTTCCAGATCGTGACCGGGTGGAAGACCAGCTAATGCCACAGCACATTGACATCGTTCTTGGCGGTCGCACGTTCGCGGTTCAGCAGCTTACCATTCGCGCCGATGCGGCCTGGCGCAAGAAGGTCAAGGAGATCGTAGAGCCGATCTCCGAACTGGCGACCGGGCGGTGCGGTGGCCGCGCCGACGCCGGCCGACCTGCGCAAGTGGTCGGCCAGGTCCCGGCCCTGATCGTGGATCCGGGCGCGGTGATCGATGCGGTGCTGGACTACAGCCCCACACTCGCCAATGAGCGCGAGTGGATCGAAACCAATGCCTACTCCGATGAGGCGCTCCAGGCGTTACTGGCGCTTTTTTTCGGTATGACGGCGGCGGCGAATGGCTCGACGCCGAAACTGCCGGTGACGACCTAGAAGAACTGATGATCGCCGTCTACCCGACCATAGACGGCGATGCGCTCACGCAGACGCGGTTGCTGGGCGCGTGGGTGCGGCGCAAACGCTTTGAAGCGCGCTTGGTTGCGCTGGAAGTCGCCAAGATGTTCAGCGGCACAGCGGACCCGGAGCGCGTGAGCGAAGAACAGATGTGGGCCGAGATGGGCATCAAGCCGGTGATATACGATGGCAGTTAAACTAGCCGACGCAACCGCATACATTTCAGCCGACAGCAGCAACCTCGACGGCGAGCTATCCGGCGCTGAGGGTAAGGTCAGCGGCATGGGCGGCAGGATGGGAAGCGTCCTGCAGGGCATCGGCATGTCCGTCGGCATGGGCATCGCCAACATTGCCGCCGACGCCGTGGGCAAGGTCGTCGCCTTTATGGGCGATTCGGTTACAGCCGCGTCGGACCTGAACGAAACGATGTCGAAAACGGGCGTCGTGTTCGGGGATTCGTCCGCGGCCGTGATGGCATGGGCCGAAAACGCCGCGACCGCGCTTGGGCAGAGTCGCCAGGGCGCGCTGGACGCGGCCAGCACATTTGGTAATCTATTTGTCAGCATGGGCATGGGCGCCGGCGATTCGGCGGACATGTCGATGGGGCTGACACAGTTGGCGTCCGACCTGGCCAGCTTCAACAACATCGACCCGACGGTGGCGCTTGAGAAATTGCGCGCCGGTATGCTGGGACAGTCGGAGCCGATGCAGGCGTTGGGCGTCAACATGACCGCGGCGGCCGTCACGGCGCGAGCCCTCGAGATGGGGTTGGCGGCCACCACCGACACCTTGACGCCGGCGATGCTAGCGCAGGCGCGCTACTCGATCATCCTCGATCAGACCAAGACAGCCCAGGGTGACTTTGCACGCACGTCGGACGGCCTCGCCAACCAACAGCGCATCATGGATTCGCAGTGGCAGGATATGTCCGCCACCGTCGGCCAGGCGCTGCTACCGGTGCAGTTGGCCCTGGTGCAGACGATGAACGACCTGACGCAGCGCGTGCTGCCGCCATTGGCTGCGTTCATCGGCGAGCAAGTTGTGCCGGCCATGGAAGCGATTGCCAGCGTCATCCGCACCAGCGTCGGCCCGATGATCGAACAGGCCATGGCGTGGTTCAATTCGCTTGGCAGCACCATGGACACGCAGACCAACGGGCCGATGAACGTGTTGGCGGCATGGTTCACCGAGAACATGCCGCGCATCCAGCAGATCGTGACATCCGTCCTGCAGACGATGCAGGCATTTTGGGATGAACACGGCGCGCGCATCACAAGCGTGGTGCAGACGTTGTTCGGCTGGCTGACATCCTTTTGGGACACGCAGTTCCGCACCATCCTCAATATCGTACAGGTGTTCCTGCAATTATTCACAGGCGACTTTGAGGGGGCCGGGCAGACGGTGCGCACCATCCTCAACGACTGGCGCATTTTCTTCACCAATATGTTTACGGAGTTGGGCCAGATCATCCTGCGCGTCGATTGGGGCGGCATCGGGCGCGGCATCATTGACGGCATTATTCAGGGCATCCGCAACGGCATCGGCGCGATTGGCGACGCCGCGCGTGATGCGGCAGAAGAGGCCAAGCGCGCCGCCATGGATCTACTTGGCATCCATTCGCCGTCGGCAGTGGCGGCCAAAGAGATCGGGTTGCCGTTTGCGCAGGGCATCGGGGTCGGTATCAGCACCGAGTTGCAGCGCATGTCGTCGTCGGTGGCCACCGGCATTAACGGCATGCTGGGGTCCATCCAGCCGGCTGGGGCCGGGGCCGGAGCCACCAATATCACGATCAACATCAACGGCTACCAGGACGGCGCGGGCGTGGGCGCGGCGGCGCGCGGCGGCGTGTTGTCGGCACTGCGCGCCAAGGGGCAACGCTGATGGCGAGCTATCAGATTTACGAATTCAACGGCGTGGCGCTGCCGCTCTACAACCCGGAAGCGGACCACTCCACAGGCAGCGTGCCGTCCACTCTGCGCCCGTCGATTGGCGGCATATTTGACGTGTACGGCGCGCGCCAACGGCTGCCGGATACCGTGCAGTTTGGCGTACGCGGCACCTATGCCGCGGGCAACGGCAGCACGCTGCTGGTCGACCACGCGGGCAGATATATCATCACGCACAGTGGCAGCCGCATCCTGGTGGCATCGCCGCTCCAGTGGCTGCGCTTGCAGGTTGACACCATGCGCGCACAGATCGGCGTGCGCGGCACCATCCGCCGCCGACGCTGGGACGATACGACGGTCACGCAGTGGAAGACGGCGCGCCTGTTATCGCTGCAAGAAAAAAGCAACACGCAGGCGCGCACGGGCATGGCCGAATACGACCTGCTGTTCGAGACGGCACATGCGGCCTGGCGGTCCTTCGCAGCCAGCACCGTGACTGAAAACCTGGTTGCCAACAACTGGTGCGCGCTCAACGTCACCAGCGACGGCAATGCGCCGGTGACGGATCCGACCATCACCATCGCAGCCAGCGGCACCATCACCAGCATCCAGATCGTGTGCATGGCGCTGGATGTCGATCTGCGCTGGGTCGGCAGCGTGGCCAGCGGTCGATCACTCGTGATCAGTTGCGGCGCGATGTCGGTGCTGCGCGCGGGCGTGGATGCCTACAGCGGGTTTGCGCTGGGGGCCGGGCACATGGCGCGCGGCTGGCTGCCGTTGGCGGCGGGCATCAACACGCTCTTGGTCTACGCCGACGGTCCGGGCACGGTTGCGGTCGGACACTACAATCAGTTCATTTGAGAGGCAAGCATGGATTTTCTACAACAGGTGGCGCGGGCAGAGAACGCAGAGTTCCAAATGCAAGTGAGGCAGGCGGCGGTGACGCGCGCCATCCAGGTGATGGACATCGCGCCGGCCAACACGCCGGAAGACATCGAATTGCAGCGCAAGCGCGCCGCGCTAGCGCGCGAGGTGCTGCTAGACTCCAACCGATTGGCGCGCGCCTTTGCGCCGGCGGTCGCCAGCAATCCGGGGTTGGTTGAAAACTTCACGGACGCCGATCTGCAATTCACGCTCAACACCTATTGGGACGCACTGGCAGGGATCATCAAAGATCCGGCCTGATAGCCTATGCAATTTTACGTAGACATTGAAGACGCCGCAGGCAACAAGTTGGGCGCCGGTCCAATCGTATCGGCGGCGGATTGGCGCGTGCAACGCCGCATGGATGAAGCGGGCACGTGGTCGTTCAGCGCGCCGCTCGCCGACGTGCGCCTGGCGCAAGCGACGCCGCGCCGCTACGCGCACGTCTACGCACTGATCAACAGCATCTGGACGTGGGTCGGCGGCGGACCAATCGACAGCGTTGCCACCAGCGTCGACGCCGACGGCTACGCCACGGCTACGGTGTCGGGCGGCGATCTCCTGCGCGAACTGGCATGGCGCACCGTCGGCAATCTGGCGGTGAGCGACGGCGCGGGCGGGCCGACTACGCACGCGGCGGCGGTGGCGGCGGTGGCGGCCTACGCGCCCGCGGGGTGGACGCTGACAGCCGACAGCGCGCCCGGTTCGAATGAGATCTACGGGCAGTTCGGCGGCGAGTCGGTGCTGTCGGCGCTGGGCGCGATTGCCGAGCGCAGTCGCAGCCATTTCTATTTGTCAGGTAAGCGCACGCTTGCCTTCGCGTCCACGTTTGCGGATGCGGGCGTGCATGCCATCCAGGCACGCGGCGATCTGACGCCGGGCGCGACGGCCATCACCGATCTGGCGCTCGATCAGTCCTCCTACGAATTGTTCAGCCGCATCATTCCGGTCGGCGCGGGGCAGGCGCAAGCCGCGCTGACCCTGCGCGCCACCAGCCGCACGGCGGCGGCGGGCTACACGCTGGATGCGGTGACAAACTACCTGCGCGCCGATGCCACCGAAACCGCTTACGGGCGTTGCGAACAGACGGTGGCCTTCCGCGACATCGGGCCGATCTCCAACACCACGGCGGATGTGATCGCGGCCGCCGACGCGCTATTCGATGCGGCGGAATACTGGCTGCAACAGCACGCCGCGCCGATCACGTCCTATCGTGTGGCGGTGGCCGAATGCCCGGTCCTCTTGCGTCCGCTGCAATCGATCGGTCTGGTCTACCGCGACATCGACAGCGGGATCGACATCGACGCCGACCTGATGATTTTGGCGGTAGAGTGGACAGGCGACGCCGACGGTATACGCACGGCTAGCCTGACTGTGGCCGACAGCGGGCAGTGGCCTATCGACGACACGCAGGCAGTGGTAGAGAGCATCGCATCGGGCGCAATCTACCAGGCGTTGCCGCAGCTAAACGCCAATGCCTACGTGATCGCCTACTCCAAGAATCTTGACGAAGTGCAGGCGAACCCGGCTGAATTTCGTTTCCGCTTTGACGAAGAAGTGACGCAGCTCACGCGCATCGTGTTTGACTTCCAGATCCTTGCGCTGGAATCGACGGTCAAGTCGGTCGGGCTGGAAACGTCAACAGGCGGCACGATCACCACCAGCTACAGCGGATCGAGCGGCGGGTCAGGAACCGCCACCACGGGCGCGCCATCCGCCACCGACACGGGCGCGCCATCGAACAACACGTCAGGCGCGCCGTCCACCGACACGTCGGGCACCGCTACGGGCAGTACGGGCGTGCCGTCCAGCGACACGT
>JADJVV010000024.1 GCA_016710435.1 Hyphomicrobiales bacterium
GCAGCGCAGGCGCTCGCCGCCATGCTCAAAGCGAACCCAGACCTGTCCGTCAATGGCCAGGTGTCCGCCGTGGTCGAGGATGTCGACCCGCTCGAGCACGCCGAACAGTGCGCCGTTATCGACTGGGCCAGGGCGCATGAGGATGTGTACCCGGCGTTACGGCTGCTCTACGCCGTGCCAAACGGCGGGCTATCGACATCCGGCAACGGGCGCGGCAATGAAGGCGGAGGGGCAACGGGCGGGGATTCCTGACCTTTGTCTACCAGTTGCACGCCGCGGGTTCAACGCCTGCTACGTCGAAATGAAGCGCATCGGTGGGCGCCCATCGTCGGCGCAACTGTACATCCTGGAGATGCTCCGGGAATATGGCAATCTGGCAATCATCGCGTACGGTGCCGGCGAAGCTATCCGGGCGTTGGAGCATTATCTGGCGGAGTGACAGCAATCGGCCCGTTGCGGCGCTCGTAGTCGGCAATGGCAAGCCGTATCAAGGCCGCCACTTCGTAATTGATACTGCGCTCATCTCGTTCGGCAATGACCTTGATTTTGGCGTAAAGGTCATCTGGAAAGCGAATCATGTGTTTGACTGTCATTTTGTCACCAGTGTTACAGTTGCTTATTGACACTACTTTGATATCATGATAAAGTACTACATAGATAGTAGCACAGTGTAACTAATGAATCAATAGCTTGACCGTTGTAAAAATCAGCACCGCTACTCTCACTAGCGGCGCTGACTGCTAAAGGGTGCGTAGCACAGAGCCGACGCACAAGAATTCTAACATTGGAAGGGTAAGAACGCCATGACAGACTATCTCACCAAAGAAGCAGCCGACCGAATCGACGCCTACTACCGCTGGGTAGCAGAGACGAAAATCGACATCCACGGCGGCGGCGGGTTCATCTGCGAAGAAGCTGACCTACACCCAAGTCTATTCCCTCACCAGCGCGACACCGTTCGTTGGATGCTAGCTCGTGGCAAGGCCTTGAACGCATCGTCGTTCGGTCTTGGCAAGACTCGCATCGCCTGCGAATGCTTGCGCCAGATTCACAACCGCACAGGCGCCAAGACGTTGATCGTCGCACCGCTCGGCGTGCGTCATCAGTTCACCGTCAAAGATGGGCCGGCGATGGGTATGAAAATCCAGTACGTTCGCACCGACGCCGAAGCCTTAGCCGCTGACACCCCGTACCTCATCACGAACTACGAACGGGTGCGAGAGGGCGACATCTCCGCCGCATTCTTGGCCGAACACATCGAAGCAATCAGCCTCGACGAAGGGTCAGTGCTCCGCAGCCTGGGCAGTGACACGCAGCAGACGTTCGAGAATGTCTGTCGCCCGATTCCCTATCGCTTCGTCTGCACCGCCACACCGTCACCGAACGACTGGAAAGAACTCATCTACTACTCCCAGTTCTTAGGTGTCATGGACGCTGGCCAGGCGCTAACGAGATGGTTCAAACGAGACTCGCAGCACGCCGGCCACTTGACCGTACATCCGCACCTGGAACGGGAATTCTGGCTGTGGGTCGCGAGCTGGGCGCTGTTCGTGCAGAAGCCGTCCGACCTGGGCTATTCCGATGAGGGATACACCATGCCGCCGATCACGGTGCACTGGCACCGCATCGCAGCCGACCACACGAAGGCTTGGGACATCTCCGACAAATACGGCAACGTCATGCTGTTCAAAGACAGCGCCGCATCTATCCAGGCGTCCATCAAAGAGAAGCGGGATTCGCTGCAGGATCGTGTTGACAAGACGGCGGAGATTATCGCCGCCGATTCGCCCACAAAACACTGGTTAGTCTGGCACCACTTGGAGGATGAGCGGCGTGCAATGACCAAAGCTATCCCAGATGCGGTTGACGTGTTCGGCTCGCAGGACCTGGACGTGCGAGAGCAGCGCATCGTAGATTTTAGCGATGGCAAGTATCGCATCCTGGCCACTAAGCCAGAAATTGCCGGAAGCGGCTGCAATTTCCAGGAGCATTGTTACGCCAACATCTTCACCGGCGTGCGATACCAGTTTGAGGAGTTCATCCAGGCGATTCACCGGACGCAGCGATTCGGGCAGACGAAACCGGTCGAGGTTCACATCATCCACACCGACGCCGAAGACCAGATCGTCGAGGTGATGAAAACGAAGTGGGCGAAACACAATCAGTTGGTTGACAACATGACGCACATCCTCCGTGAATTTGGATTGACGAATGAGGCACTATCCATGAATCTCAAGCGCACGCTCGGTTTGCCCCGACAGGAAACGTCGGGAAAGTGGTTCACTGCCATCAATAACGACAGCATCGTCGAGATGGAACGGTGGGCTGATAACTCGGTCGACCTGATTCACACGTCGATCCCGTTTTCCAAACATTACGAATATTCCCCGTCCAAGAATGACATGGGTCACAACCCGTCCAACGAAGCCTTCTGGCAGCAGATGGACTTTCTAATCCCGCATCTCCTGCGCACATTGAAACCAGGTCGCATGGCCGTGATTCACGTCAAAGACCTGCTAGAGTATGCTCACAACTCCGGTCTTGGTGTCATGGCAGTGTACCCGTTCTCTGATGACTGCGTGGCGGCTTTCCGCAAGCACGGCTTTATCTTCTGCGGCCGGGTGACCGTCAACACCGACGTTGTTCGTGAGAACAACTCGACCTACCGGCTCTCCTGGTCGGAGATGGTCAAAGACGGAACGAAGATGGGCGCCGGATTGCCGGAATACGTCCTGTACTTCCGCAAGAAACAGAGCGACACGCAGCGCAGCTACGCCGATGAGCCGGTCGTGCACACGAAGGATGAGTACCCGGTCAGTCGCTGGCAAGTTGACGCACATGCCTACTGGCGCTCTTCCGGCAACCGGCTGCTACGCCCCGATGAAATCGAAGCGGCAAAGCAGGAGTGGACGCCCGAACAGTTGACCCAGACTGACGCCGGTCGCATCTACCGATGGTACAAACTGTTCAGTGCCAAGAACCTGTACGACTACCAGGCGCACCTGGACATGGTAGCAGCACTTGACGACGCCGGCGCATTGCCCAAGACGTACGGGCTTATGTTGCCCCATGCGCCAGACGGCGGGCAGGATTACGTCTGGTCGGATGTCGTGTCAATGCAGACTCTGAACTCGTCGCAGTTCCGCAAGGGCGAAGAGAATCACGTCTGCCCGTTGCCCTTTGACATCGTGGAGCGTGTCATTGAACGGTTCTCGAATCCCGATGAGGTGGTCTTGGATCCATTCGGTGGCCTATTCACGGTCCCGTACATCGCTATCAAGATGGGCCGGCGCGGCGTTGGGATTGAATTGAACCCGGTGTACTACGAAGCCGGTGTGCAGTATTGCAAAGAGGCGGAGCTGAACCGCGGCGCTCCGACGCTGTTCGAACTGATTGACGCAGAAGCAGCCGCAATCATGCCGACGATGGTAGACGCAGCCTAACGTGTACAACGGTCCCGGCTGACGCAGTAACCGGCGGGGTGTTTCGCCTCGAAACCTTTCTCGTCGCCAACCTGGTCGATCCGGTTCTGACAGGTTTGGCACGCTGGGACCGTTCGCTTGTGCCGGTAGGGATTAATGGGAATCTCTACCGGCTGTAACTCAGGGGACAATGACATGAAACACGAGAGGGATTACATGGACATCAGGACATATCCAGTGGCGCCGACCGACCTTGACGCCGTGATCGACGGCACGCTGGCAATCATCAACGAAAAGGCCATGCTCCGCCGCACCGTCCAGAGTCTGGAAGCGCAGAAAGCCGAACTGCTCGCCGCAATCAAGCAACAGGATGCGGAGATTCAATCTCTGCGCAGCGCCAACGAGCGGTTGTCAGTCCGGTTACAGGCGCATCTGCGCAACGTGAAACTGTTGGAGCAGGCGGCGCAACTGGGCGGCAAAGGCGACCGGTTCGGCTCCGAAGCCGTGCTGTGGGATTACGCCAAAGCGGAGATGCGGGACTATCGGGCAACGTTATCCGGCGACGTGGGCCGCCCGGGGGTTCTGGCGTTTGGCGTCGGCTTTATGTTCGGGTTCATCACGATGGCGCTCATCATCATGGCAAAGGAAAGCGACAAAGACTATGAATAACTGGCAGATGGGGACGCC
>JADJVV010000025.1 GCA_016710435.1 Hyphomicrobiales bacterium
ACAGGCATGGTCGAACCGTCCATGACCTATGATGACCTGATGGGGCTGCGCGCCGGGGTTATCAGGTTGTTTGACCCTATCGCACAGCGCATCGCTGAATTGTCCGCACTGGGGGACGGCGAATCACTTGCAAATTTTCCTGGTGGTGGTTCCTAACGCTGCCAGACAACGGGACCGCCACATTGCACAGTACGGATAAGTACTGGTTATTTGCACAGGCAGAGAACATGCACCGTCCGGTTCGTGAATACCTAACAGGCGTACCCGGGCCGCTTACCATGATGGAACAGTATCTTTGGCAGCGCTTCTACACGGCACGAGCTCGACTCCAACAACAGGGACGCAAATAGATGTCTACTGAGATTGCCAGCCTGTATGCCAAGGTAGGCGCAGACACCAGCGAGTTCAACCGCAAAATGAAGGGCGTCCAAGGCGACATGGACGACACCGGCAAGAAGGCGAGCAAGTTCGGCGCGGTGCTCAAAGGTGCGCTCGGAGCGGGTGCGCTTGCAGGAGCGGCTGCTGTGACAGCACTGGGCGGAGCACTTGTCTACTCAGCAGGCAAAGCAATGGATATGGAGCAAGCCATTGCCGACATCAGCGCGGCCATGAATCTCACTGGCAAAGAGACAGAACAAGTCGGGAGTCTGATCAGGGACTTGGGCCTTGATCCAAAATTAAAAGTGAACGCACAAGAAGCGGCCGACGCCATCATGATGCTTGGCACGGCTGGGCTATCCGTTGACGAGATTATGGGCGGGGCGGCCAGGTCGACCGTGCTACTTGCCAACGCAACGGGTTCGGACTTCGCATCGGCAGCGGGCGCTGCGTCTGACGTCATGGCGATCTTTGGCATTGCAGCCAAAGACATGGATGCTGCCGTCAATGGCATCGTTGCGACCACACAGGCATCCAAGTTCACCTTTGAAGATTACGCCCTGGCCTTGGCCCAAGGCGGTGGTGTAGCCGCTACGGTTGGTGTCAATTTCGATGACTTCAACGCTACCATTGCGGCGATCAGCCCATTGTTTGCGTCGGGGTCGGATGCTGGCACATCGTTTAAGACGATGCTTTCAGCGATGATACCCAAGAGCGCTGACGCCATGGACGCGATGAAGCAACTAGGAATTGTCACGGCGGACGGAAAGAACCAGTTCTTTGACGCTGCTGGCAACATGCGCAGCATGGGTGAGATTGCCGGAATTCTGAACACAGCGCTGGCTGGGTTGTCAGACGAACAAAAGAACCAAGCATTGTCCACAATATTTGGCAGTGACGCTATGCGCGCTGCTGCGGCCCTGGCAGGGTACACAAACGACGAATTTACAACGCTCAAAGACACCATGTCGAAAGTGGACGCAGAACAAGCTGCTGCTACCCGCATGAACACGCTTGGCGGGCAACTTGAGATCCTGCGGGGGATCATTGACCAGACGGCTACCGACATCGGCACCGCTATCATGCCGCAGTTGCGTTCCTTGACCGATATGTTTGTGAAACTGGCAAGCGAAAACGGGCCAGCGATTGTGGCGTTCTTCAAGGATATGGTTGGATGGGTTGTGCAACTTGCCGGCGACTTTGGCGCACACTGGCCAGAGATTTCAGCCATTGTCACGACGGCTGCTGATTCCGTTGGCAAGGATACAGCCAGGCTGCTTGAAAGTCTGGGAAGCATCGGTTCTTGGTTCACTGGTGACGGTTCATCCGCCCAGACGGATTGGTCAAAATTCTGGCTTGGCCTACTCGACATCACCGGGCAGGTGGTAAGCGGAACAGTATCGAACATCGCCAACCTGGTCGAGAGTTTCGCCGTGTTTGGTGAAACCATGAAGGCTATCGGAGCCGGGGACTGGGGCAAGGCTGCTGAGATGGCCGGGCGGGGCGCCGAACTGATGAAACAGGTGTATTCGTTTGCGAATCCGCTAGGCATGGGATTCGATTACCTATCGCAAAACGGCGCGTTCGGTGGCGCATCTGGCGGGGGTGGGACTAATGTCGGTGGCGTCAACATCGTGCAGAACTTCAACGGGTCAACCGATGCCAACGCTGTCCGCCTTGCATCCAGAGATGGTGTGGCCGGCGCGCTGCGCGCCATCGGTGGTCATTGATGTGTATGGATAATGCCCTATTATCTGACCTGTGGAGGCCGATAGATGGCCTATAAGCTCTACCAGTTTGCGGGCGTCACGTTGCCGACCGGCGCGCCAGAAGATGACCAAAGCACAGGCGAGACACCGACTTCGCTTGTCAACAGCGTGGGCGGGGTGTTCAACGCATGGGGCGCCGATGTGCGATTGGCACGCAAGCAGACCTTCACGCAGAAGGGCATCTACTCCGGTGTAACAACCTACCTGGTGGATCACAGTGGCAATCACATTCTTGACCACAGCGGCAATCGTATTTTGGTCGGGTCGGCGGGAACCATGATGCGCGGCAAGGTGGACGCGCTTAAGCGATTGCAGGGGCGGCAGGGGAGTGTGACCCGCTATCGGCTGAGTGATGCTGCTATCCATTTCAAAACGGCGCGGCTGCTCAAAGTGCAACACGACGCCACATTCAGCGATTACAACATGGCGACGTTGCGCAGCACGTTCGAAACGACGATGGTCAACTGGCGCGCTACGGCACAACGCAGCGCGACGATGGCCTATACGGGAGTTGCTTTTGCCAACACCAACAATCGCGGCGAATTCACGGTTGACGATGCGATCCTGACCATTACCGCATCCAGCACTATCACGACGCTGACGATTACCACGGACAACGGCACCGACCTACGATGGACCGGCACGCTGGCCAGCGGTCAGGCATTGGTAATCAACGCCGGCACCCAGACCGTCACGAAAGCCGGAGTCAACGCATACAGTGGCTTTTCGTTCGGCGCCGGCCATACGGTGGCGACATGGCTACCGTTGGCGGTCGGCGATAACCTGCTGTCGATTGCCGGTAACGGTGCTGGCACGGCAGTTCTGACATGGTACGACCAGTTTGCATAGGTGATTGAATGGCTTTCGACTTCTACATCGACATCATGGATCGTGCGCTGACTCGTTACGGGTCGGGGCCGATCACCACGGCAACATTCTGGCAGAGCAATCACCCGGTCGACAAGGCCGGGTCGTTTTCATTTGAGATGTCAGCCATCGATGCGCAGGTAGACGAGGTGTTGCCGCTTCGCATTGTGCGCGCTTACGCTTGGATTGATGGCGACTGGACGGAAGTCGCCAGTGGCGTTATCGAATCCATCCAGCGGGTTGTCAGCAGCGATGGGACTGTCATGCTGCGCGTGTCTGGCATGGACATGCTCAAAGAATACAGCGGAGCAATCGACCGGTCCACTTGGATGGGCGCCGGCACAATCACGGGCGGGGTGACATCCATCTCGCACGATGTGGCGGTGATAGCGCTTGAGGACATCTACCCCAGTCTTGACATTGCATCATGGTACGAATGGAGCAACACGCCAGACCCTGGCAACACGGCGCAAATCCTCTTCGCAACCGGCGGGCAGACGTGCCTGTCGACGGTGCTGCGTGTGGCGGCGCTGTCGCAATGTCACGTTTACATCTCGGGTTTCCGTGCGCTGACGTTTGCCAGCACGTTCACCGATTCGGGCATTGCGGCGGTGCAGGCGGGCGGTGAGCTTGGCATCGGCGTTTGCGCCATCACCGACTTGCAAATCGAATCCAACACGGCTGAGTATGCCAGTCGCATCTATGCGGTAGGTGGTGGCAACGGCGAAGCCGAACTGAAAATGACCTACGCCACCAGGACGGCGCCGACGGGCTACACGTTCTCTGCTGCCAACGGCTACATTGAGAATGATGCGCTGCAGGCGACGTTCCCGGTGTCGGCGCGTGTGGGCTTCAAGGATGTGATTCCCGTCACTAACACATCTGGCGACATCGAAGCGGCCGACAACGTTCTATTCGACAGCGCACTGCGTTGGCTGCAACAGCACGCCGGCGCTTATGCGGCGCCCGTGTACAGTGTGGCGGTTGCGCAATGCGGCGTTGCACTGCGGCCGATGCAGACCATCCGGCTGATGTATCGCAACCTCGAAGCGGGCATCGAGATTGACGAGAATTTGAACATCCTTGAAGCGACGTTGCGCATCGACGCCAACGGGCTGCGCACGACGAATCTGGTCATCTCCGCAGGAGAATACTGGCCACAGTCGTCAGATGAGATTGTGGCAAGCAACTTGCAGCAGGGACAAATCTACTCATCGGCTGCGCAGCCGGACGTGAACAACTACGCCGTTTCGGTTCGCGGCGCGCTCGACACCACGAACACGTGCACGTTTTCGATTCGGCTTGGATCTGAAATTCTCCAGGTTCAATCCATCTTCGTTGACTTCCAGATCGCACCATTCCAAGATGAGACAGCGACCGTAACCAGTGACGCACAGACGGGCAGCTACGCCGGCGGCACAACTGGAGCTGGGGGCACGGCTGCGACTGGACAGAGTGGGACCGTTGCGGGCGGCCTGGCCGGGACCGGGGCGACTGGGCAGAGTGGCACGGCGCTGGGTGGGGCGGCGGGGCACGGGCAAGTGGACCGCTGGGGGCCGGTGGGCCAGGCGCAACGGGCGCAAGGGGACCGAGCAGGGGGGGCCAGTGGCACAGGTGCAACGGGTCAAAGTGGGACGGCATCGGGCGGAGCGCCATCAGTTGACGCAACCAACGCGGGCGGGAACACATCTGCGGGCCCACACCCGGTACGACGAACGTGGGCGGAAACGTCGGGGACGCCCACACCCGGCACTACGAACGTTGGCGGGAATGCACCAGGCACGCCAAGCACGAACATCAGCGGCACCGCCGGTGGAACCACGTCTATCTATTCGGCCCACAGCCATGATGTGACCGTGTATGGAATCACAAATCCGGCAGGCTACCCGGTATATATGTTCTACAACTCTGGTGATAGCAAGTGGTATTTTGGTGCTCCGGCGCTGGGAGGCAACGCTACAGTTGCGACTCAGCCGCAGGGCGGCCATAACCACGACATGGCATCGCACAGCCATTCGCTGTCTGACCATACGCATTCGGCAGGGGCGGGTCACACTCATTCGCTGTCGGCGCATACGCACGATGCAGGAGCGGGTCATACTGCATTCCCTATCAGCGCACACGCACGATGCAGGGGCGGGTCACACGCATTCGTTGTCGGCGCATACTCACGCCATGACGGACCACACGCACACCGGGCCCGTCACAGCCAACACTGACGGACCACACCCACAGGCCCAAGTCATCAGCACACTGACGGACCACACCCACACGGGGCCAAGCCATCAGCATACACTGACGGATCACACCCACACGGGGCCAAGCCATCAGCACGCAATGACCGACCATACCCACACGGGGCCATCACACACGCACACGGGGCCGTCACACGTCCATGCGGCGCCGGCGATTACCGTAACGCATGGTACATGGGTGGAGTCGCTATCGGGCAATGTCAGCCTGATTGGTGACCTGTCATGGCGATTGAATGGCGGCGCCTGGCTGACGGCTTACACGTCACTCGGCAGCGGTTGGTATCGGGTCGACCTGGCTGCGTTCTTGGATGCGCAGAAGCGGCCAACCACCGAACTAAACACGGTTGAATTTCGCACCACGGGCGCGGGGCGCGCCTGCATGCTCAACGCTCAAATCACGATCAGGAATATCATTCAGGCGGTAGCGCACGCAGCATAGAGGGGGACAGCATGACTTTTGAAGAACAGGCGGCGTTGGCCGCAGACCCAATCTTTATCACACGAGTAGGGCAAGCGGCCATCAAGAGCGCGCTGGCCGTCCTCGCAGACACGCCGACGAACACGCCAGAGGCCATCGACGCGCATCGCAAGCGCGCGCAACTTGGCAGAGAAGTCCTGTTGGATCCAATGCGCCTGGCTGCGTCGATGGCGCGAGGAGTGGCGGCGAATCCAGTGATCACCGCTGACAGCATCGACAGTGACATCGAGTTCACGGTCAACTCGGTCTGGAACGCGTACGCGGGCGTTGTGCTGTCGCCCGCATAGTACAGGTAATAGGGAATTATCAGAACAGAGGGTAATAGGAAATGGCTGACTTAACTGTTGATGCGCTTGGCGAACTTGCCAGTCCGGCGGCAAACGACGAAATCGGTATTTGGGACGTATCGGCGGGGCAATATCTAAAAGTGCAACGGAAATTCGGATCATCCCAACTGGACACCCTCCGTAGCGCTTAAAACGGAAGCGATACTGATTATCATATCCGGCTAGAACATCAGTTACCTGTACAGAAAAGAGAAGCCCACCAGGCTGCCTGGTGGGCTTCTCTTTTCTGCGGTTGGCTATTCGTACCACCGCGCATCAACCTCTTCTGACTCATCTTCCAGCAGCCAGGCTGGTGTCTTCTCAGTCGGCAACTGCGACTGATTCATCGTGAGCATCTTGGCCCGTTGCTGTGCCATCTGATCGACCCGACGTTCATCGATGACTTGCAGGCGAGCCCTGGCGTTGAACGCATCACGTTCCAACCTGGCGCCTTCCCGATAGGTGCCCTGGCGTGCCTTCTCAGTCATTGCAATCGATCGGTTGAAGTCGGCCGCATTGCCAAGCGTGGTTTCGGTGTTCCGCTGATTGAGCATCACACCGAAGCCCAGCAGCGTGGCGCCCAACAGGCTGCCACAGACGGCCATCGCAAATGTTGCCCCAAAGTTGGCAGTCATCCACCATACTGACAGGCAGATGAATCCCAGTACCGCTACGATGATGATCATGCCGGGCCAGTTACGGCGCCGTTCCACTGGATACATGGTTGCTCCTTAATCTCCCGATGCTGCACGCAAGCGAATGATTTTGGTGTCCGGCTGTGACGCAGCGTTCAGCCGTTCAACTGCTTTGAGCACGTTGGTGCGATTGCTTCCACCCGTGTTGGCGTGGTCACCGTATGCGGCGCGGATCATGGCTGCCAGACTCGCATCTTGCTGCCACAATGGCCGTATGCGCTCCACAATCGCAGCCATGTCATCTACTGCCACCGGTGCGGCCGGGGCTGCTGTGGGCACTGCCAGCGGTGCAGGCATGGCACTGGCGCCCCATCGTTGGCGCACGGTATCGATCAGCATGCCAGCGATGCCACTGCCCACGTAGAAGGCCTTCAGCCGTAGCATCTCGGGTCCTTCCACACGTAGGAAGTCGCCCGGGTGCGCGAGGTGGTGGGCGTAGCTTCCAGGCCGCTGGGTCGCTATCTGCGCGGCGTGGGCGCCATCCACCCGGCCAACGACGCGCGTCGTAAACGAACGGCTGACGATGCTTCCGATGGCGGCAGCCGTCGGGTACTGCGTGCCTGCCCACACGTTGATGCCCAGACTGCGACCGGTTGACAGGATACGACCCAATTGCGCCAGAACCTCTTTGCTTTCTCCGAGTTCCGCCAGTTCATCAATCACCAGCAGCAGGCGGTATTCCCGCGGCGCGCCGGCGATCCGTGCGTCGCGCAGCTCGTGCACCTGACGGATGGCAGCAGACGCCTGCTCGACGTTGGCGGCCAGGCTGATCACGTGCGGCATGCGCTGGAAGGGCACCAGGTCATCAGCCTTGAGATCCACCAGCACGATGCGCAGTGACTCCGGTGCCGTGTTCAATGCTACGGTGGCCAGGGCCATCCTCATCAGCGTCGACTTTCCCGCGCCGGACATCGCAGCCACCAGCATGTGGTAATGCTTCTCCAGGTTGATGTATTCAGACTGTGAGCCCGTGAAACTGTAACTCTTGCCGATCAAGGCTTGCATGGATGCGCCGTGCAGTTGTGCCCCACGCCAATCGAGCGGCACTGGTGCCGGGTGCGGAACCTCGATGGCCAGCGGGTAATCTCGCACGCGCACGGGGCAGGGTGCGTTATACCCGAAATGCAGCCGGCTGCGCGCCAACTCATTCGACAGTTCGCGTTGGATTCCTTCAATCTTTTGGATGGCTTGGCCGGGGGCGATCTTCAGCCCGTAGGCAATAAAACTGGATCGCACGCAGATGGTTCGTGGTAGCGCGGTGGCTGCTTGAATCTGGTGTGCGTGAAGCAACTGGTTGATTACGGAGATTTCCTTGCTGAGCAAGGTTTTGATGTCGGTTTGCATGCACTCCCTGTCTTGATAAGGGCCTGTTACCTGTACAGCGTCACTGCTCTGACGGCTGATAGGCTGGTTAGTTCTGGCTTGCTGTCTCTTCCATCGGTTCGATAGCGCTGTCTTCGTTTTCGCTGCTACCCATCATCAACACTGCCATGGTGACCATTCCGGCGTAGAAGGCGATAACGGCGATAACGACTGTCACGATTGTGACCATGCTGCGATCCTTTCCGATTAGCCAATGATGATGTCCGCGTACTCTTCAGGTATGTACTTGTTCCTGCGCCGCGCTTCGCCGTCGTCAGCATCCTGCTGGGGTGACATGTGCCGCTTCCACAGCGGCGTGATTCGGTCTGCGTCGACGATGTGGCACCCCCACCCACGGTTGATCCGGTTGAGCAGCCCACCAGGCCCCTTAACTTTGCCGGCCGCCAACTGGCGACGGTAGGTCAGCACTTGCCGCAGGAGGTATTCAAACCGGTGCTTGGCGGCCAACGGCCCGGCAATTGCAGAGTCAATGCCCACTTCGGAGTCGGTAAGCAGCGCAATGCTGCGGTCTTGCTCTTCTGGCGGGGGCATGGAAGCGGCTGGTGGCGTTGGTTCGTCGGCTGTTTCCGGCGTTTTGGGCGTGTCGCACTGTCTGTCTGTCACTGACGTGTCAGAAGATGATGTATACAGACAGACAGACAGACAGTCTTCACGCGTGTGAGGTCGTTCACGCACAGCGCGCGCTGGGTCACGCACAGCGCGCGCTGGGTCACGCATAGCGCGCGTTGGGTCATCGGGATCTGACGTTTTTGGCGCATCCGTTTCACGCATAGCGCGCGCTGGGTCACGCATAGCGCGCGCTGGGTCACGCTGTGCGTGAAGCGGAGTCGCTGTCGGGTATGCCACAAAAGAAACGTGGATAGCGTCGTTGGTGCTGTAATGGATGATGCCAGCCTTTTGTAAAGCGTAAAGGTGATTGCGAACAGTGCCATCCGTAGATGTGCCGCAGAGTTTCGTCATGTCTTCGCGGCTGATCTTGCACTGTCCGGTTTCGCCAACCAGGTCAAGCAGCCGTCGGGCACTTCGGTAGACGTTGGTTGTCAGATCTGCCGCTTCAATTGCGGCAATTGCTTCAGCGTGGTAGTTAGTCATACAGTGACCATGAATTTCGCTAGACCGTACACGATGACGATATTGTTGTTACTCGATAGAACCTGCATGTCGACGTTCGCAGTTGGCTGCCAACCTGCGGATGGGTCAGTTAGGTCCATCCGCAGGCGCACATAGTTGGTGATGCCAGCTTGTTGCAGCGTCTGCTGCACCGTCGGCCATTCGTCGGCGGTGAAGTAATGAACCATCAGCCAGCAGCAGCACAGACGACGATGAAACCGATCAGCCCGATGATCCCAACCAGCAGCATAAACGTGCCAAACCCACTCAGCCCTTCATCCTCTTCCATCTTATGCCTCCGTCCAAAACAATTCGACGCGCCGGTATTCGATCACCCGATGCGTCTTTGGGTGCCTGTATTGATGTGCGCTGCGCTGTTCCTCTGCTGCCGATGGAACGTCAAAGGCATTGCGGCATACGTCCACCTCGGTGTCGCTTGGGTAGACGTTCTCACGGGCCATGGCCAGGCGCCAGCGGTGCTCTTCGACTTGCTGCAAGATGACATCGAGGCCATTCGCCAGCTTGGTGCGCTGCCATTCGCCAGGAATGCTAATCTGACTGAACATACCGACGGCGATGGAATCGAGCATATTCTTTGGCTTTGCTTTGGTCGCTAACATGTGCGAATAATCCTCCTTATCGGTACTGGGTCGATATCTCGCTGCGATTCCGACGATATCATCGTTGATTCCATCCATCGCACGTAACCAGCCCATGTCGCGCCAGTCTCGCATGTCCATTACGTATCCGGTCGTAAGCATTCCCGCGTCGATCCGTTCCTCTTCGGTTGCGCCGGGAACGCACGCTTTCAGAACACGCGCGCAGCAACTGTGATGCGACCGACATGACGGCGGGCCCAACACGTCGTCACGGCTGCCCTCCGGTACTGGCGGGCATGTCCTTCGGAAGCGGCGGTCGTTTTCTCCGCCTGTTCAATGTCACTCTTGCGCGCCTGCGGTCAGGTCGGCTAGCGTATCCATCTGGCGCTTGCAGCGATCCGCTGGCTACCGGCATGGTCAATCGCCGATGGAATCCAGTCTAGCCGGCTCCGACTGTTCGCGTGCGTGGTTCGGCTGCCCATTCCGCGCCCGCCAGCATTCGCATCGGAATTCATTCAATGTGTCGACTTGTCATGGTCGCAATAAGCTCCCTTATCTGTACTGAGTTGTCGTCCGGCGCGCCATAAACTGGCGTGCATCAAGCCCGAATGCAATGGAGACGGCAGCCAGAGCAGCATGGAATCCTGCACGGTAGTCATCGTTGATTGCATAGGCGACAGTGGCGGCCTCATTGGTCAGAGCGATAGCTAAGAGAAGACGCTCTACGTCGGCTTGCAGAAACACATCGGACCCGCGTATTGCTGTTGTCACGGCTGCACCTCTGGCCACTTCACTACCATCTGTAGCGCAGTGCTCGTTGCCGTTTGCCAGTTCATATACACGGCGTACTCCATTGTCATGTCATCGGTGACGAATAACGTTCGTTCGCTGTCGCCGTGGCGGTAGCCCTCCACCTGCACCGTGCGTCCCTCATGCGTCAGGTGTCCCCACCAGTGTGCATATGCGACGTCAGGTTCTTGGCGTTTAGAATCGAAGTTATCGAGGTGTACCCGTATCCGTCTGAATCCGATGCGTGATTGCAAGAATGTCGGTTCACTCATAGATGCTCCTTACCAGACCACGCTGGCAATCGCTTCGAACTCGGCCAATGGGACCAAAAGTCCGACGGTGTGGTATCCGTCGTTTGGAATGCGGCGCTGTTCATACGTGCGCTGCCAACGCGCGATGCGCGCGTGCAGGTCTTCAAAGCGGATGATGTACAGGACCTGCGGTTCAGCAGGAACGAAGTACATCAGCCATTCGGCTTCGCTGGCAATGGCCCAGCCGGGCCGCTTCGCCGTGTCCACAGAGACGATCTCAACGAAGGCGTTGCCGGTCGACGCGGCCGTGATGTCTGCCTTGTATTCCACCGTCATCATGTTCTGCGGCTTGTCATGCGGGCGGTACACCCGGTCAATGCCCTGGCGCTGCTGCTGGGGCGTAGCCGGCACAATTGTGAAGCGGTCTGCGAACATGGCGTCCAGTTGCGCTTCGTACTGCTGCCCGATGGTTAGTTGATCCTGAAAGTGGTATGTCATGCCATCCTCCGCAGGACCGGCCCAAACTCGCCAAACGTCTTGGCAAACTGTGCGATGTTCGTGCCCAGATAGAAAACCGTCTGCCCTTGCCGGGCGGTGATGCCTTCGTGGTCGTGACGCCAGAAGGCGATCCGGCGGCTTGGGAAGCAGGCAGGAAAGCGATTCAGCAGCATCTGAAACCATGCGGTTTCGGTGGCGTTGTTGACTAATACCACGGCCTGGCGCACGAACGTCTTGTCATCGAACTCTGCCACCAGCTTGGTGATCCATGCGGCTGGGTCTGAATAGGGCGGGTTCAGCCATATTCGTTCGCAGATCCAGCGTTGGCCCAGACCGTTATCCCCTCTATCCAGATACGCGCCGGCCTTGATTACTGTCTGTGCCAACGCACATGACGCAGGGTCTAGATCGATGGCACCCATCACGGCCCGGGCAGCTTCGATATATTCGACCGGGGTGTACCATTCGTCGCCATCGTAATCGGGGCGCTGCGACACGGGAACGACGTCGACGACATCCGGTTCAGGCTGCACGATCTCGGCCACAACAGGATCGGCGGTTAATGGCTGCCCAACCTGCTCATCTTCGGTCCGTAGGATTTGCAACGCTTCCCTGATGGCAGCGGTGAGCGTGTCATTGTCCCAGTGTATGCCGTGCTCATTTAGTTCAGTGGTGAGGTCTTCCCAGCAGATGCTGTTACTGTGGGCGGCGCCATGTTCGATCATGTCCCACGTGCGCCCAAGTCTATCGGTGTAGCCGAACAACCATTCGGCTACTTGAGGGGCAAGCCAGTGGCCATACTCGCTTTCGTCATGCCGTTGCGCTGTGCTTTGGCATCTGCCACCTGGCGAATGTTTTCCTCAGCTTGACGAACGTTCTGCTCTTCTTTTCGGGTGTTGTACGCGGCCCAGTCCGTTTCGTCCCAATCAACCAGGAGTTTGCCGGTCGGGGTTGAATCATCCGAGATAGATTCAATGGGTTGGGATTCCTGGTGTTCGTACGGGGTGGATAATACGGCCATCAGGGTTTTGCCGTTCGTTGGTTCGCTGGCCGGCGTGCGCGTGTTGCCGATGTTGGCCGTATTCTGGGTGTAGGTGGTTCCGTTGCGGGTTACGGTGCGATCGCTTGGCGTATCTTCCAAATTTTGGAAGATAGACTTCCGAACAAGGCGTACCATCTCGGCTGAAACCGCACACTTACGGGCAATTTCCCCGTCAGACCACTTCACCCATTCTTCGTCTCTGAGGAGAACTCGACGGATCTGCGTTTGTCGGCATTGGTGCGCCGCAGGCCGTGACCAGCGTTGGCACCAGCCGCATGCAGGATGGCGTCACGACGCGTGCCAGATCGCACGTCGGCATGGACACAGGCGCTGGGGTTACTGCCGACAATTGCGCGTTGGTAGGCTTCAATCCGGTGGAAGCCATCACCGACCCAATAGTCAGTGCCATCATAAAAGCACCACCGGGGGAAAATCGCCCCAGGCACTGATGTCTTGGAATTCCTCTCCGTATTCAGTGAGGGTTTGCTCATCCAACTTGGCGCGCATCTGAGTTCCACCATCCAGCCGGATCTGACGCATTGCTACCATCGTGGTTTGTACTGCCGGTCCTAGCACGTCATCTAGGATTCCCGGCGTTGGTTGTCTTTGGTCACTCATATTCACCTCAGCGTATAGAATTCGGTGACGGTGCGAACGTTGCCGGCTGTGCGTGTTTCCACACGCTTGGCAATCACCTGTAGACCGTCATTTGTGATCGCTTCAGGCGCCGTCGTTGGCTCACCGTCATCGAGTGCACAGTCATCTTCAGCGACACGCCGCGTGTGCCGGTTGGCCTTGAGTCCTGCATCGGTCACCAGGTCAGACCACTGGCCGTGCAGCAGCCGGCATAGTTGCTGTGACGACGGTAAGTCATCGCTACGTTGCTGATCCCACCGCGCCTTGCTGACGCCCTCACCAGCCGGTGACAGGCGGCGCATCTCAGCGAAGACAGCGAGACGCAGCGATTCTGCGTCCCATGTCTTCGCTACACGGAATGGGCTTTGCAACGCCCGTAGGATGTCTTCCACCAACTGGCGGCGTAGTGGCACCACGGACTCTGCACCAGCTTCCACAGCGGCCAGGGCGCTCACCAGGTGATTACGCAGGAATATGACATCTAGCGGGGTCGGGGTCGGTTCCATGGCTATAAACCCGGTACGGCTGCCCGCGGCCCGTCGATAATGCGCCCGTCGTTGTCAACGATTAGTCCAACGGTTTCAGCCAGCCCACGCCATATCAGCGGTATGCGGCTGCATGGCTCACCAGCGTCGACGCGTTCTTGCTGGTCATCAACCATGCACTCGACGGTTCCCGCCAAGAAAGTGGCACCCGTAACTGACAGATGGTCTATTGCTTTGCTCTCATCGAGCAGCTTGTTGCTCAACATATGCACTCCCTTGCTCCTGTTAGTTTCGATTCAGTGTGAGGTTGATGTTGCGTAGTTCGCTTCCGATGGCAAGCAGGGCCAGCATGACGGCCCGCTTGTAGTCGTAGACGCCAGAGATCGAGAAGTCTTCGTTGTGCTTCTCGAAGTCGCGCAGTGCGTCAAAGGCGTGCACGAGCAGGTCCGGCGGCAACGTGACTTCAGGTTTTGTGTCTGGGCTTGAATTGTTTGCACTCACTATGGTATCCTTTCAAATGTAATCGCAATGCACTCCCGCGATTCGTTTTAACGGCGCCGACTGCTCCTCGGCGCCGTCCTCTTTTATCGCGGGCCCTCGATTCGCTGTCTTGATAACCTTCTCTTATCTGTACTGCTAGAACATCCGCAACGTGGGGAGGGCGGCGCCCCACTGCCAGGGGGGGGGGGGGGGGGGCCGGGGCGCCGGCCACCCCACGCCGGCACGCCGCCCACGGCCCCCCCCCCGCCCCCCCCCCCCCCCCCCCCCCCCCCCCGTCCCCCCCCCCCCCCCCCCCCCCCCCCCCCCCCCCCCCCCCCCCCCGCGCGCCGGCACGGCGGCGCGCCAGTCGCCCCGGGGGGCCCCGCCGGGGCGCCGCCAGGGGCGCGCCCCCCCCCCCCCCCCCCCCCCCCCCCCCCCCCCCCCCCCCCCCCCCCCCCCCCCCCCCCCCCCCCCCCCGCTCACCCCCCCCGCCCCCCCCCCCCCCCCCCCCCCCCCCCCCCCCCCCCCCCCCCCCCCCCCCCCCCCCCCCCCCCCCCCCCCCCCCCCCCCCCCCCCCCCCCCCCCCCCCCCCCCCCCCCCCCCCCCCCCCCCCCCCCCCCCCCCCCCCCCCCCCCCACCCCCCCCCCCCCCCCCCCCCCCCCCCCCCCCCCCCCCCCCCCCCCCCCCCCCCCCCCCCCCCCCCCCCCCCCCCCCCCCCCCCCCCCCCCCCCCCCCCCCCCCCCCCCCCCCCCCCCCCCCCCCCCCCCCTTCCGAAAACGCCATTACCCGTACTGAAACTAAAGCATCAGTAGCTGTTCCACCTCCGTCCAGCCCGAGTCAACCGGCTTCTGCATCTTGCTCAGATAGATCTGAGTGATGGCGATACTGCTATGGTTGAGGAACCGGCTGATCTCCAGGATGTCCTGGCCTTCGCCGTCCCGATAGCGCAGATGCGCAGCGGTGTGCCGTAGGGTGTGCGTGTGGATGTCTTCCGGCTTCACGCCCACGGCCACAAAGCGCTTCTTCACAATGCGGTTGATCATGCTGCTGCTGATGGGCCGGTTCAGGGTGTCGCCTGCGTCCTTGACGTTGGGCAGCCTGGCTGCCCGGTCCGCGAATACTGCACTGAAGATGAAGTCATTTGCCTTGATGGTTTCCAGCCGGCCATTCACCTTGAGGAAGTTCAGGATGGCGTGATACGCAGGCGCTGGCATCTCATCAGTGCGCCCCTTGCCGCCCTTCCCGGTCCAACTGTAGTAGTAGCGCCCCTTCACCTGATCCGTCTCGACATCCGACCAACGCAGGTTGGCAATCTCGGATGAACGGCGCCCGGTATAGAGGTAGGTCACCACGAGGGCATAGTCACGCGATCCAAGCAGCGAATGAGGGTTGATCGCCTTGAGGCACTTGCGCACGATCTCAACTGACATCGGGCTGCTGTGGTTGTACTGGTCAACCTTGAAGCGGTCCGGCTTGCGGAACGGATTGTTGCGCGTGTTGCCATGCGTGTCGATGTAGATCGAGCGTTCCATCTGGTCTTTGCCGATGAACGTGAACTTATCGATCACGTACTGATAGAAGCTGGACAACGCTGCCAGCTTGCGGTTGATGCTGTTCTCACCGGTTCCCGATGCCTGAAGTTCTTGAATCCATTCGTCTGCGTCACGGCTGCTGACGTTCCACGGCGCCTTCTCCACGAACATGAAGAACTGCGACCAATCGTTCTGATAGGCACGCACGGTGTTGGCACTGCCTGATTTGCGGCGCTTGCTTTCCAGCCAGGCGTCTTTGGCGCGCTGCCAGGCAACGGCCTGCATGTCGCCGTCATCGACTCCCGGCACCATCCAGTCACCGAACGTGACGGCTGGTCTGACGATGATTTCAGTGGTTGTACTCGGTAGGCTTGCGTTCATACGTTTGCACTCCTGCGATTAGTTAGCCGCGTTGCTCCCGGCTTGCGTGTGCGTAGGCAGTGCAGGGTTTACCACTCAACCTTGATTGAGACCCTGCACTGCCTATGAGCGCCGCAGACAAATTCACGCAATCACCCCTGATAGTTGAATCTGCGGCGCCCGTGGCTGATCAGGAACCACGCTCCTGAACAGCGACGGATATGTAGATGCTAGGCTGTCCCAAGCTGCGGTTCACTCGCGAGTTGTTCTGCTTCATCGTCGTCGGCGGTGATGCCAATCTGCTTGGCTTCATTGCGAATCAGTCGGCGCAGGATCGCGCTTCATGCTTGCATCGCTGTAGTGTTGAGAGATGCGTTCCAGCAAAGTGCGGTCGCTCTCTGCAATCCGAAAGTTCATCAGTTTTGTGTCGATACTCATTGGTTATCCCCTTCAGTATGCCGTTGGCATAGTCTTGTATGGATAATATAAACCAATAGCATACCTCTTGTCAATACCTATCTTTATTTTGCTATGCCGCCAGCATAAAAAAAGCGATAAGATAGTGACATGAGTCTTGGTGAGCGGCTGAAGGAGCAACGGCTACGCACGAAATTGACTGCGGGACAGATCGCTGTCGCACTTGGCTTCTCTGACGTTTTCATTTACCAGCTTGAATCCGGTGTAAAAAAGCCTAGTTTGGACACATTGATTCGTTTGGCGCGTCGCTACAAGACGTCGACGGATTACCTGCTTGGCCTAACAGATGATCCATCACCATCAGCAGGTGATGCGACTGGTAAGCCTGCGCTTACCCCTCAACAGCAGCAGTTTTTACAGGAGGCCATCGACGCCTTATCTTCCCTTCCTCCTCGTGAGCAACGCGTTGCGCTCGACATCCTGCGTGTGATGCGCAAAAGTGAGGAAGATACAGATGGCCCGTTGGTCCCCCACATCATTGAATAGGTTGAGGATTTGGATTGTCGTTCTGCGCACACGCTGGCGCCATACGAGATACTGGATCGAATGGGATGGCTACAAATGGTCGGTGATCGAGGATTGAATATCTTGTGAAAGATTCTAGTGGCCTAACCGCAACTTTCGGGGTACTGGCCATTGCATCATTGTTCTTTGCCTCGATGACGGTGGTTGTGGCCATCGCACTGCTACTGATGTGGCCCGGGCAGCGGCCAGCCGCATCAGTAATATCAAGGGCGGTGATCGTTGTCGCTGTTGCTACGGCTACCGCGACATCAGTGCCGGTGGCGACGTCTGTGCCGGCCAGCGCCAACTGTTGCAGCGGTGGTGCCTGTGGAGCTCACCGCTACGCCGATAGAGACGCACGAGGTTCACTTGCCGATGGTGGCGGTGGCGGCCACGACGGCGCCGATTGTGCCAACAGCAGTTGCGCCGGATGTAGTGGAGCCAACGGCTACCCTATTCCCGACGCCACTGCCAACGGTGGAACAACCAACGTCTACGGCTATGCCAACGCCTTTGCCAACGGCTACGGCTACGGCTACACCGTTTCCCATGGTCGTACTTGTGCCAGCATGCGTGTGCGACGGTGAAGATACATTGAATTGTGACAGCTTTTCTTACAGAAGAGACGGGCAAGCCTGCCTTGAACAGCATGGCGGTGCCTGGAAGAGACGTGCATGGATTGGATCACAACAAGGATGGCGGGGCTTGTGATGAATCAGAATATCTAGATGACTAGGTGGTTATAGCGCGGAGAATGCGAACTGGTGGCTTGAGTAGCACTTCGATGATAGGAGTCGCGGTATAGTCTTGCCGCCAATAGGAATCAAGATAGATGAAGGCATCAAGCCAGCACGGGCCAAGTTGCAGACGGCGCATGTCGCTTTCGAAAATTGGTGGGTCGGCTTCAACTTCCCAGATCGTAGAATCGATGGTCGTGCCCGCTGGCTGACCCAATGCAGACTGCTGGACAAATGACCGCGCTTCGCTGAGGGTGCGCCAGGCAAAGAAAGATTGCAGGCGAGACGGCAGTTGTGGGTAGCGTGCTTGCCGTATCCACTCAGCGAGAACTTCGAGTAGCCCGTTTGTATCCTGGTAGGGCTGTGGTCTTGGCTCCACGAGATAGCCAATCCCGTGTTGTGTAATGCCATCGGGGAGAAGCGAGGCCAAGAACCGGGAGCGATCTGTATTGAATCGGGCTGGTGTGGTGTTTAGGGTAATAACCTGACCCGGCTTGAGTCCAGAGCTTCTATCGGCATGGAAATAGTAATAGTTGGGCATGCCTGAATGATAGCACAAAAGCCCGCGCGGGTTTTGTCCACCTGCGATTTGCATAGGAAATCGCCTGCTGTACTGATAACAAACGGTTATTGATACAGCAGGGGCGCACGTTACCAACAGGCAAAAAGTGTGAAGGGTGGGTATCATCGCCACCCGCATGGATGCCTGATAACTGAGTCCAAGCGGGCGGGAGTGCTCGCTGGGCACGTCACAGTTGCGGTCCAAGAGGCCAGAGGTTCGAATCCTCTCGGGGATACTATACGACGTGCCAGATCGGCACTCCTGTGATGCAGGAGTGCCGATCTGCATTTACAGCCCAATTTTATTATCTGAACAGAAAGCCTGTTCTAAAGGGGGTGAATCGCAAACCGCTTGGATATTGTCGACCACAAGCCGCATGGATAATGAGATTGGATAGGGGGAGTGTATGCGTCTGAGTCTCGCGATCGAAGGGTTCCTGTTGTATCGGGCTGGAGCAGGCTCGATTGCAACCATGAAGGAGTATGGCAACACGCTGCACAAGTGGGTGCGGATCATCGGCGACGTCGATACAGCAGAGGTCACGGCTGACCACGTGCGCCGCTACCTCTACCATTTGCGCATCGAAGACAAGTTGGCGCCCAAGTCAGTCAAGAATGCTTGGATCGGGTTGAGCGCCTTTTTTACCTGGCTGGAAGGGGAGATGGGCATCGAGCACGTCATCAGGCGCTACAAGATCAAGATGCCAGCGGCACAAAGCCGCGAGATCATTCCACTCAGCAAGACGGATCTGCGGTCACTACTGCTGGCGTGTGAGCGCTCCGCCGTGTGGAAAAGCAATAAGCGGGCGCCGGCCAGCACGCTGCGCGCCACCCGCGTGCGTGATCGGGCCATCGTGTTGGTCCTTCTCGACACCGGTATACGTGCGTCGGAGTTGTGTGCGTTGCAGATTCGCGACGTCGACTTGAAGACCGGGGCCGCGCAGGTCCGGCACGGCAAGGGCGATAAAGGGCGCACTGTATACCTTGGAAACCTGGCACGGGAATCAGTGTGGAAGTACGTCACGAAGCGCAAGGATGCGCGGCCAGACAGCCCACTTTTTGAGACATCGCGACATCAGGCGATAGAGCGCAATGCCCTGCGCAAGATGCTGGGAACGATGGGCGAACGGGCGGAGATTGTGGAGCACGTCACGACGCACCGTCTGCGTCACACGTTTGCGATCACGTATCTGCGCAATGGCGGGGACGTCTACACGTTGCAGCGGCTGCTAGGCCACAGCACGATGGACATGGCGAAGCGCTACTTGGCGTTGGCCCAGACCGACATTGCCGAAGCACATCGAAAGGCGTCTCCCGTCGATAACTGGCGCTTGGCGTGATAAAATGCGCTACTACTACGCTTAAAAGCCATTGTAGCGCCCGTTTTGCGGGCAAAATGCGCCGAAAGCGATAGTAGTAGTAGTGTTCTGACGTATCCGTAATGTGAATCGTCTGGTAAAATGTGATCGTTACCAGAGACTCACTATGACAACCTCTCTCCTTGCGGTGCGGGTACGATATGGACGGGCTGGCCTTTATAGGTCAGCCCGTCCGCGTTTTCAGGGTAGACCCTGATGGCATTACAGGCGGCGCTGTTCTTTGTGGTCGTGGTGATTGTGGCGTGCATATTGGCAGTGGTGTTTGACAAGGATGGTGACGATGAATGATCTTATCCAGCCGGCTCAAATCCCGGCCGAGATTCTGAAGGACAAGCGCGGCTTCTCACTCTACTTCGTGGCCGTCGTTGCGCTGGCTGCCATCGGCGTGTTAGCCGTGCTGGGTGGCCTACTATTGGCGTGGGCTGACCGGACGGTGCCCGGCGAGATCTGGACGTTCGCTGGCCTGGCGGTGGGTGGCCTGGTGGCGCTGGTGGGCAGCGACAAGGGGGGCGCATGACGCACGTCGACGGTGATGATTACACGTACCCTGACATCTATCACCAGACCGAACAGCGCGATGTGCGTACGCTGGACGCCAAGCAGGATGAACGTATCGTAGAACTGGAACGCCGCGTTGATGCGCTGTTTGCGCTTGTCTCTGGCGCCGGCGTTTCCTTCTCGCGGACTCCACACATCCTATCGTCGGGCCGTGCGGCTGTCTTGATTACGCGGCATGATGCAGAGGTCACGGCGCGTCACGTCGTGGTGCATCATCAACGGCTGCTCGACGACACAGAGGGCCTGTCCGCTTTGCAGTCGCAGGGGTGGGTGTTCGTGTTGCCGACGGCGGCCGGCGCCATCCTGGACGCATTGACGGCACAGGCGTGATAAGTTTCTGTTATCTGTACAGAAATTGCGCGTAGACATATATGAATGTAGCGATAGAACCGGACGTTCCAGAAGAGGAAACACACGATTTTCACGCTTTTGCGGGCTTCACGGCGCCGGGCGGTGCTCCTGGCCAGGACGTAAGCCACGCGCGCAAGCGCGATCTTGATGGTTGGTTGGCTGCCCATGCGAACCCACCGGCGTGGTTGGCGCTGTATGATGACCTGCTGTTTGAGCAAAGCGACCGACCCAAGGAAGAGCGGTGGGACTGGCGCAAGTGCCTGTATGTAGCGTGGCGCTGTCTGCCGGCAAAACTGCGTTGGCCGGCCAACCTCGCCGAGCTAGCCAGTTTCATGGGACTGACCAACACGGCCACCATTCGACACTGGAAGATCAAAGACCCGACCATTGAGAGGCGCATCGCAGATCTGCGCGTGCGCCTGGTCGACGAACACGTAAGCGATCTATTGCAAGCGGCTGTGGACTGTGGCATCGGTGACGGTTACCAGGGTCACCAAGACCGCAAGATGCTTTTAGAGATAGCGGGGATCTACCGCAACAAGCAGGAGATCGCCGGAGAACTCAATGTCAATTCCGACGACGAGCGAGCTGCTCGACTTGCTGCCATATTTGAATCAGCAAGAGCGCGCCGAAGTAGACAGGATGCTGGCATCGGACAGAGCGATGTGGCGCCCGTTGGCGGGTCCGCAAAGTCAGGCGTACCACAGCCAGGCTGATGAAATCTTCTACGGCGGCGCCGCCGGCGGTGGAAAGACGGATTTGCTACTCGGGCTTGCGCTGACAGCGCACGCACGTAGCATCATCTTTCGGCGTGAGTATCCGCAGTTGAAGGCTATCGTCGATCGCAGCTACGAGCTGGTGGGCGATCAGGGACGCTTCAATGTGCAGTCCAACACGTGGAAGCTGGATGGCCGAACGCTTGAATTCGGGGCCGTGCAGTACGACCATGATGTCAACAAGTACCAGGGGCGCCCACACGACCTAAAATGCTTCGACGAACTGCCCAACTTCACCGAGTATCAATACACCTTTCTCAGCGGCTGGCTGCGCACGACGCGGCGTGGTCAGCGCACGCGCATCGTGTCCGCTGGCAATCCGCCCACGTCGGCCGACGGCGAATGGGTGATCAGGCGGTGGGCGGCCTGGCTGGATCGGTCGCACCCGGCGCCGGCCAGGCCGGGCGATCTGCGCTGGTATGCGCGGGTGGATGGCAAAGAAGTGGAAGTGGAAACCGGGGCCGTCTTCCAGCACAAACAGGAACGCATTCAGCCACTCAGCCGTACATTCATCCCAGCACGATTGACCGACAACCCCTTTCTGGCAGCGTCTGGCTATGGTGGCCGGTTGCAGGCGCTGCCCGAGCCCTTGCGCAGCCAGTTGCTCTATGGCGACTTCTCGGTGGGGCTAGACGACGATCCATGGCAGTGCATACCAACCGAGTGGGTGCGGATGGCTCAGGCACGTTGGCGAGAACGAGAGAGGCCAGACGCGCCGTTGACGACCGTGGCCGTGGATGTGGCGCGCGGGGGCAAGGATAAGACTGTGCTATCGAAACGCTATGGCACGTGGTTCGCACCGCTTATCAAGCATCCTGGCCAGACCACGCCCGACGGTCCGGCGGTGGCCGGGCTGGTGTTGCAGGCTATCGACGCAGGCGCAAACCCATCCATTCATGTCGACGTGATCGGCGTGGGTGCGTCGGTGTATGACAACCTTCGTCAACTTGAGAACCTACGCGTGGCTGCTGTGAACTTCGCCGAGGGAAGCGGGGCCATGGATCTGTCTGGGCGGCTTACCTTTGCTAACCTGCGCGC
>JADJVV010000026.1 GCA_016710435.1 Hyphomicrobiales bacterium
TCGCGCTCGAACTCCGGCAGCAGCGCTCCTACTGGCCCGGCAGGATCAAGTCCGAACTCGGCCACCGGGTGCCGCGCGGCCAGTTCGACCATCCGTTCGGTGAGCCACGACGCGCCCCGGCGACGTTCGACAACTTCGAGCACGCCGTTACCGCAGGCGACGATGGACGACCAGACCTGATTCGGCCCCACATCCACAGCCAGACTCAGCTCGCCTGACGGTGCCGCGTCGGACTCAATCGCCATCCACTCGTCAGCGGACAGGTCTTCACCAGACGAGGGCTCATCCCACCACCCGAGAACTTCGCGGGCAAACTCCTCTGGTGGCATCGACCGGCGCAAGTCGGCGATAGCGTCCTCGGTGACGCGCGTACCCAGCGCCGGGAGGATCTGCCACCAGCGCTCGCGGTCGTCGAGCACGCATCCCTCGTTGGTGGTGGCGTGGTCGCAATCACCGATGACGCATCCTTGGTTGGGTCGGGTGTCGCCCCACTCGAAGTAGGCAAGACGTCGGTCGCCGCGGCGGCCACGCTCGCGCAGCGCCCGCAGGACATCCGAATCAGCCATGCCTGCGCTACTCGCGTAGATGACCTGACCGTGGCGGCGGGTCATCATCACCGGAAGCAGCGCCCCCAAGTGTGAAGACTTCAGCGCGAAGCCCTCGTCGAGCACGGTCTTGTCCCCGGTGAGACCTCGACCACCCGATCGAGTCCGAGCCTTGAACCTGACCTCGCCACCATTCGGCCTGCCGTTGCCCTTGCGTAGTTCGATGCGCTCCCGGCCCTCGGGACGATAGATGCGCTCGACCTGGCGCTCAAGGAATGAATGCGTCTCGATAAGTTCCACAAGGTCGCGGAAGGACTGGCTCGATGTTGAGACCTCGTGTGCCGACCAGACCACCAGCGGCAGCTGCATGAGGAACGTGAACCCGAGATCAATCTGCTTCAGTGCGCCCGTCTTGATGTTCTGGCGAGGCCCGATAATGACAACCTCGAAAGCGGCGGGCCTGTCGTCCTTCATCGCGAACGTTGCATCGAGAATGAGCCGCTGCGGGCCGTCCGGGGCGAACCCCACCTCGGTGCAGAGGTCGGCTACTTCCCCGCCGAGCGTGTAGTCCCAGTCCGGGACCGTCATCCATGTTGGCTTGAGGAATGATGCGACGGTCACGCGCCCGCCATCTTGTCCGCCACGACCAACCGCAGACGCTCCAGCGGATCAGCCTCGACTGTGGCCCGGCTCATCGCGTCACCCAGTGCGGCGCGATGCTCGCGAACCAGCGCAGCGAGGCCGGCGCCCGTGTCAAGCGCTCCACTGTCGATACGGCGAGCGAGTACCAGCGCCGCAATGCCCGCGGGGTCGTCGGTCAACTTGGCGCCAGCGAGCGCCGCCCGAGTTGACGACTCAAGCGTCTCTTGCTCTTGGTCGATCGGTGCTGGCAGTTCAGCGAGGGCCAATTTGTGCGGCGCCCGCCGTGCGATGTCGCGCTTACGCGGCGGAGAGCAGTTCTCACACTTCGTCCGGGGTCGCCCAGCACCCTTCGGGGGCTTCAACTTTGCTCCGCAGTCGGCGCAGTTTCGACCAGGCATCCGACCACACCTCTCAAGAGTTTGCGAACGAGGGCCGCGCAATCCCTAGAAGGTCGCGTGAAATAACGCCGCCGGGCGGGGTCGTGCGTGTGAGCTTTTCCGCGATCTTCACCCCGCCCCCCGGGTTGTTCACCAGTTGCGCGACGCGTTGCGGATCGCTGAGCGCTTGCGGTTGCCGTATGTCGCACCGCGACTGGCGTTGCATTGTCCGCACGCCACCACCCACAGGCTTTCGTCTAACGCCAGGGTTGAGGCACGGTCCACTTCGATGAGATGGTCGACTGTCGCCTTACGCGGATGTCGCGTCGGCACGGTGTCGAATACTTGGGCTCCGCACCAGTGGCAGACCATGGCGCTGACCTTGATGAACTGGGCACGCCGTACTCGGTAGCGGTTGGTGCGGCGCGGGTCGGTCACTGTTCGGCCTCGTCCTCCGCTGACATGGCGGCGATGACACGCTTAGTCGTGTAGCCCTTGATGGCCGCATCGGTGAGCCGGTTGAGCAGGGTGTCAACGTATTCGGGGCTGACGAGTTGGCCCTTGGTTTGCAGGTCTGCTTCCGCGTAGACGCTTCCGATGACTACTCGCAGCATCATGGCGCCTCCAATGACAACAGGCCACCCGCATATGCGTGGTGACCTGGGCGTATTCCTGCGAATACAATCATACAGTGACAGCGCGGGCACGGTTTGTCAAGGATCGACACGCACAGTCACACGCCGTCGCCCCTGAGCGGGTTGAACAGTGTGACGATGACCAGCAGCGGCCACCATCGCGGATCGACTGCCGACGTCGCAGCGATCGCCACGACTGGCGCGGACCACTGGTAAAGCCGCACCGTGTCGGTGGCGGCGAACAGTTGCGCGTACGCGACAGCCAGGGTGGCGAACAGTTGCACACTGGGCGCACCTAGCGCCACGATCGCGCCACCCCACGGCGTGACGAGCACGGGCATGGCGTCGATGACCATCCGGTCGTGATACTTCCTGCCAGCCTTGAATGGATGGGCCAGAATCCATGCGTGCTCAGGTTCGCGCAGGATGTCGCTGCCGGGCTTCCTGACCAGCTTGATGACAGCCGGCACGATCAGCCCGACGAGTAGCAGCGGATGCCAGGCGAACAGGGCAGCGAACACGGGCGCCGACTCTTTCGCTGCGCCTGCCATCAGCACGAGGATGACCGCGGGGATGATCCACCCGTTGACCATGAGCGCTGCTGATGCTGTAGCCAGCCCGAGCGCGGCCATGTCCACCAGCACCACATGCGTGAGCGCGAACCTGACCGACGGCAGGGCGAGCACCAGGGCCGCGGCTGCGATTCCCTGCCAGCCTGGGGCCAGCATTGCCGTGCCGACAGCCAACAGTGCCACACCTAGCCAGGTCGCCAGATACCAGCGGATAGCCGACTGCCCGCACAGCCACGGCAGGAGCGGGCGCAGATGGAACGGGCTGGGCGGGGCGTGGACGGTCAGATACCGGGCCGAGTCGGGGGTGAGAGTGGGAGCCTTCACGAAGCGACCCTGACCGCTGAGATGACCGTGGACAGCAGATATCTGCCGTTGGCCCTGGTGATGCGCCCAGCCCGCGCCCAACGGCGCAACGTTGACGGGTCAACCCCGACCAGCGACCGGACTGCTTCACCGTCGAGCCATGCGGGCGCGTCCGAGTCGTACATGGCCCTGCGCAGCAGCTGCGCCGTCGTCCAGGTGTGGCCACAGTCGCGGCACCTGACAGGCTCGTCAGGGTTGCCCACATCCACACGCAGCCGCCGGCCACATTCTGCTGCGACACCGGGACACCTGATGATCTGCCCAGATTCCACATCACCAACAATCCGGCGGCCCTCCTGGGCGTGGTCGGACCATTCGGCAGCGGCCTCATCAATCGCCGGATGTTTCACCCCGTCACGTTCCAGATGGGCGCGTAGCCACATCAGCACGGTGAGCAGGTCGAACGTGTCAGGTTGCGCCAGGTCGCCGTCCTCGATCCACACCCGAGCCCAGCCAGTGACCGATGTCCACAGTTGCCCGCCAGGGCCACCGGAGTGCCGCCACGAGATCCACGCCGTGCCGCCGGGCAGGGGACGTTCACTGCCGCCCGAGCCGCCGCACGAGATGGACCCGTAGACGGATTCGGTCCACGTTTCGGCGATCGTGTCCAAGTCTCGCCGTATCCGGGCGACACATCCGGGGCAGATCAGCCCGAACGTGGCCTGGTGATGGCGGCAGATCTTGGTGCAGTTGCCGTCGTCGTCGGGGTGGTGGCGGGTGCAGATGATGCAGGACATGAGACTCCTCGGCTAGAACGGGATCGGAACGTCGTAGGGGTGCCATTCGAGGTTGACCAGATACCAGCCGCCGTGGACATAGACCGGGATCTCATACGGGGGTCGGGTGTCGTGCTGGGAGATCAGCCAGCCCTGCTCCAGTGCTACCGCCCGGTTGTCCTCCACCCATCGATGACAGACCCGACAGAGTGCGAGCATGTTTGCCGGCTGGTGAATGTCCGGGTCCGATGTTCCGCCCATCCCGCGCGGCCTGCGGTGATGCAGATCGGCGGGGATGTTGGACAGCCACCGGGCGCACCGTTCACACAGCCCGTCGCAACGTTGCAGGACTGCGGCACGGTGGCCGGTGGGTATCCGGGTCATCAGAACGGGGCTTCACCAGATCTGCCACGAACTGTGGAACCGATGATTCCGTCTTCGCTAGGGCCGGGAATATCTCGGCTTTGACGACCTCGGTGGCTGTTCGCTTCTCGCCGTTGGCGAGTTCGTAGCTGCGCTGGCGCAGTAGCCCGGTGACGTGGACGAGTTGGCCGCGGCGTAGTTGCTCTGCCACGCCTCGCCTTGGCCTTCCCACAGTTCGACGTTCCCAGGAGTCGTGTCGCCGACCCTCCCAGTCTCCTTGCTGAGTCTTTCGTTCGTTGCAGGCGATGCCCAATGTTGCGACCGCTTTCCCAGCGCTGGTGAAGCGCAGTTCTGGGTCTGCTGTGAGCCTTCCGGTGGCGTTGATTGACGGTAATCCCATGTCGTTTCCTCCATTTTGATGATGTTTTCCGTACGTGTTCGCGTGCGATCAGGCCCTAGGTTTTCCCTCTGCCTCAGCCATATCGTTCGTAAGTCCGTCCGTACGTACGTACGTGCATTGCAGTGAGCGTGGCATTGGGCCGTCTGGAGCATTGCGCCAGCGATGCTTGGCAGTCAGGGCTGCTCGGAATACGGCGTCTTATCGACACGAGTTGCCCCGTTTCGCGGGTACACTTCCGCCCATCGGACCTCGCGCGGCGTCCTTGCGCCTTCTTCTTTTGCGACGCTTGGTTCCGCCTTGGATAGGATTCGTCCCAAATCGTCTGAACGGTCTCCCACCGTGCCCTCGCTGATTGGACCTCTCGCCATATGCTGCCACTTCCGCCACGCAGTTGCGCGGCGAGGGCCTCGGATGCTGGTGCCGTGAATGAATGGCAGACAGGACTCCGGGACGAACCCCGAGAGTCCATGCTCGCCGCTGTATCCGAGGCCCGACACGTAGACACATATCGCCTGCCAGCGCTTGCGATGCGACAACTCGATGACCTCTGCGATGTGCGGGCGAACCTTTAGTACTCCACGTGTCGCACACTTGAAGCCCCATCAGCCCTCCTTCATGTGCGTTAGCCGGTAGTGGACCATCCACGTCTCGTAGGTGCCTGTAGTCCACCTGGGCCACTCGCACAGCAGGCAACGCCAGCGCCCCGTCATGTGCCGACCCCGCTGGATATGGCTTCGGCGCGGATGGTGGACGCGATCGTGCGGCCTGCGTCCAACCGTTGCCCGAGGACTCTCAACGAGGTGCGGCAGTTGTCCCATTCGGCGCGGGCCAGTTCGGCGTGCAGATAGTCGGATGCGGCGTCTAGGGTGGCCTGCTGTTTGCGGACCTCCGCCGGGCCTTCAGCCTCTAGGTACGCTTTGGCGTAGGCGCGGCGGTAGGCTGCCTCCATCCGTACTGAGGCGTGCTGGAGACCCTTGTAGTCGATGAGTAGCTCGACCAGTTCCCGGGACAGGTTGGCCAGGTTCTCGTGAACTTCGGCGGCTCTCACGGTTTGCCCCGGACTACAGGGTGGGGCTCAATCTCGACGTGGGTGATGTGGTCATCTTCGGAGAAGGACCGATGTCCGCAGGTGCAGAGCCACACTGTCGCCCCGAATACGGGCGGTGGGCAGACACGCTCCAGGTCGTGATTCATAGCGACTCCAGCCATGCCACAGCCACCGCAGCGAGTTGAACCAACTCCACGCCCAACTGATCGGTGTCGTGGTCGAGCACGGCCCGGGCAACTTCGCCGAGTTCCTCAGCGAGCACCCCGACCTTTGTCATGGGGGCTACGTCGTGGGATGAGCAGTCGCCCGAGCCCCACGCGTGGAGCCCGCCGAACTTGTCCTGCTGTCTCAGCCGCTCATCGGAGATGGCGTCGAAGATGGCTTCGCGGATCACGCTTCCACCTCGTCGAACAGTGACGGCATCGCCAGTTCGGCCTCGACCGCTCGCAGGTTGTCCACCGCGGTACGCCAGTAGGACGGTTTCAGTTCGATCCCGAGCCCGAACCTGCCCAGCCGGACGGCGGTGTGAGGCTCCGACCCGATGCCGGCGAACGGGGAGAACACGGTCTCGCCAACGTTGGACCACAGCCGGATGACCCGTTCGATGAAGTCCAGTTGCAGCGGGCAGATGTGGCGTTCGTCGGCCTGCTCGCGCCCGGTCCTCGCGTTGAGGGTGTTGGTTTCGCGGATGTCCAGCCACACCGGGCGTGCCCAGTCGATCCACTCCTCGTTGCTCACGTCGTTCTTGATCTGGACCTCGTTATCGCCGGGCTTGCGGAACAGCAGCAGGTAGTCGGCTAGTGCTGGGCGCGTCATGGACGAGTCGCGGTTCTTGGTGACGAACATCAGCGCTTGCGCTTTGGTGCGGATCGCCTGGGCTTGCGGGTCCTTGTCGATGGTGACCTCGCCGTGGAAGATCCAGCCGGCGTCCATGTAGGCCTTGATCACTTCGCCGCGGAAGTCTGTGAGCCCGATTACCCCGTGGAACGACTTACTCGTGGTCAACTGCTGAACATGGACCGCGCAGATGCGGCCCGGCTTGGTGATGCGCAGGTTCTCGTCGATGATGAACCTGTAGTGCTCAAAGAACTCCGCCCGTGATGCCGAGTTGCCCAGATCCCGCGGGGACGGGCTGTAGGTGAACAATGAGGCGAACGGCGGCGAGTAGACCGACAGATCAACCGACTCGCTCGGGATCTCTGCCATGCGTTCGCACGAGTCACCGAGCATCAGGTGCCAGTTGTCGCCGGTTTCGTCCGCGGTCATGTATTCGTCGATCATTTCTGGGCTCCTTCTAGGCTTCTGAACTGCGACATCTCTGCGACGAGGTTGGCGGTGATGTCCGCCGCGTCTCGTTCCTTGTTGGCGACGTTGGTCGCGATCTGCTGCTCGACCGAGGACAGGATGATGTGGGCATCCACGACCCTGGTCTGGCCGTAGCGGTAGCAGCGGCGGATGGACTGGTAGTAGGCCTCATAAGAATCTGAGAGCCCGACGAATGCCATCCGTGCGCAGTGCTGCCAGTTCAGCCCGAACGCGGCGAGCGAGGGTTTCGTGATGAGGACTTTGAACTTGCCATCGGCGAACCCGAGCAGGGCTTCGGCTTTGTCTTCAGGGCTCCACGCCCCGTGGACGTTCACCGACCCGGGGATGAGCTTCGCCAGGGTGTCGGCCTCATCGTTCATCCCGCACCACAGCAACCACGGCTCGTCAGGTTCAGCGGCCACGAGTTCGGCGGCGCGCTGACATCTCGCGGTGAGGGTGGATCTGCGGATCTTGGCCCGCCGCCCACTCCCCCGAGGTCGGTGGCGAACAGTTGCCCTTCTGGGGCTTCGTTCACTTCCAGGGTGTGCGGGATGATCTCCAGTCCGGGCAGGTTGTAGCCGTCGTCCGGGTAGCCCATGTCGGAGGGCTTGCGGATTGCTACAGCCCACGAGGACATCCATCGGTACATGGGGCGCTTGGCGTGCCCTTTGAGCCGCCATCCGTCCTGGTCGTGGATGAAGTAGGCGGCGAGCATGTTGACGCGGCTGGACACTCCGAGGAACTCGGCCTGGTTGGTCAGTTCCTCGGGATCGTTGGGTGCCGGGGTGGCGGTGGCTGATAGCCGGTACTTGACGTCCGCGAAGTGGGCGATGAGTTTCGTCCTGGTCTTGCCTGTGGACTGTTTGAGGATGGACGCCTCGTCGAGCACGACCGCATCGAGCAGGTCGGGGTCGAAGTGCTCCACCATCTCGTAGTTGGTTATCCACAGCCCCGGCCCGAGGTTATCCCCAGACCTCGTGTAGGTCGCGGTGATGCCGACCTTCTCCGCTTCCCGTGCGGTCTGGGCGCACACAGCCAGCGGGGCGACGATCAGCGCGGTGCCCTCGTCGGCGGTGAGCCGCGCCCATTCCAGTTGCATCAGGGTCTTGCCCAGCCCGGTGTCAGCCCAGATCGCGGCCCGGCCTGTCGTTGCAGCCCACGCCACGATCTCGCGCTGCCACGGGTGCAGGTATTGGTGGACGTCGTTCGGGTGGAACTCGCGCCCGGACTTCTCCACGCCGGCGGACTTGCGTTCGAGGAAGTCGGCGTAACTCATGCGCTGACCTCCTTGTGCCGGCGCGACCACAGACCGCGATACTTCGCCGGATTCTCCGACCCTTTGATGTCGTCCACGAGCGCGTCTAACGCTTCGGTGGTGGTGGCGGTAGCGATGGCCTCGGTGATCGGATCGGGGCCATCGGCGGGCTGCGGTGGGGCTTCTTGGCGGGCTTTCGCCATGCGCACCTCATGGCCGGTGGCGATGCCCTTC
>JADJVV010000027.1 GCA_016710435.1 Hyphomicrobiales bacterium
TAAATAAGCACTGGTGTCCGGCATTTCATCTTTTGGTGACATGGCCCCCGGTCTGATGACTTCGCTTGTCTCAAGAAACCCGATCCCAATGTTGGCCTATCTCGGGCTTTATTCCCGTGGCTCAACCTATGTGGATAAGCGCGCAGCCGGATATGACAGCGACAAGGCGACGACCGCTGCAAATCTCTATTCTCTGGCTGAAGCCATCCCTGAAGTAGTTCCGTTGGGAATAATCCTGAAAGAGGGTGGGCGTGGCCTCACAAAGATTGTGGGTGGAACGGTCACAGAAGCCGCATCGGAGGCACTGACTCAAGGTCTGCAAATCCTGATTGATGACGGAGTTCTGAACGAGAAAAGCACTTGGGGCGAAGCCACGCGGGAAATGGCGGATGCGGCTGCGGCGGGCGGCGTCATGGGCTTTGTAATGGGCGGCACCGCAGTTGGTTACGAGGCAATCTCAAAAACCCTCGCTGACCGCCGCGCAAAGAAAGGCACTCCTGCCGATCCACTGGCAAACCCGCCGGCGCGTCCCGTCGATCCCCTCGCCGCCGCAATGGCCGCAGGGCAACCTTTGCCGCCCGGCCCCGCGCCGGATGCAATTGCCGCAGCCATGGCCCCAGAGGCAGCACCTTCCGCACCGCAGGCGGAAGCCGCTCCCCCGGTGCGAGCCAATCCAGTTCAGCCGCAGCGACCGGCATCGGTCGTTGCGCCCGCACCTCTCCGGCGCCAAAAGCGCCGGAGGCCACGCCTGCTCCGGTCAGTGACACAACCGCGCCCCCACACACAGTTGCGCCGGAGCAGGCAGGCAATACCATCACCGCAGATCAGATCGCCGCCGAGCCAGACCGGTTCGATGTGGTCGAGGAATCGAGCGGCGTCGGCAAGGATTGGCATCTGACTGGCAGGATGGTTGCCCGCGACAAGACGACGAACCAATGGATGGTCGTTACCGAGACCCCCGCCGCTGACGCGGGTGGTGCGCCTGGCAGCACGAGGGATGCCAGACAACAGCCGCAGGAAGGGCCCACACCGGTTGGTCAGCCGGAAGTGGCGCCGCCTGCGGCTGGACGCGCCGGCGATTCGGCGCCCGATGCTGCGGCAATACCCGCCTCAGCACCGAAAGATGCACCCGAACAGACGCCAGTTGAGCCCGCCGCTCCCGCCGCTGCCGCGCTACCCGAGCCTGCCGCTCCTGCGCCGCCAGAGGCAGGCCGCGTCATCGCTACCCGCCCGATCAAGCGAGATACCATCCAAACCCCGTCCGGGGCGAAGGTTGATGTTGAATTGGCCGTGGTCAGCCTCGATGACCTTACCGCATCGAACGTGGATGACGGCCGGATCAACCCTGCCTATCCGCAGGATCGCCAGCCGCGAGATCGATCGAAGGGCGAGAGCGAGCGCCAGATTCAGCGCATCATGCAGGATTTCAATCCGCGCCTTCTGGGCGACCTGCCGACCACAGCCGATGGTGCGCCGGTGGTGGATGCATCCGGCATTGTCGAGAGCGGCAATGGCCGCACCATGACGCTTGGCCGCATCTACCGCGACCGTCCCGACCTGGTGCAGGCCTATCAGGCCGAGATGAAGGCGCAGGGCTATGACCTAAGCGGAATCAGGAACCCCGTGGTCGTCCGTGTTCGCAAGACCGACATGACCCCGGCCCAGATCGAGGCCTACACCCGCGACAGCAACACCGACACCAAACTGTCCATGTCGGCAGCAGAACAGGCCATGGCTGACGCCAAGGCCATTCCTGCATCGGCGCTGGACATCTATCGCGGCGGAGATATCGACGCAGCCGCCAACCGGGATTTCGTGCGCGCATTCATGCAGGCGGCTGTGCCGGAGAATGAGCAAAGCACCATGATTTCCCGCGATGGAACCATGAGTCAGGAGGCCGTGCGCCGCATCAGGGCCGCTCTGTTGGCCCGCGCCTATGGCGATTCCGGCATTGTCGAGAAACTGATCGAGGCCACGGACAACAACATCCGCGCCATCGGCGGCGCCCTGACCGACATTGCCCCGATGTGGGCCAAGATGCGCGCCGCGGCCGAGAGTGGCCATATCGCGCCGGAGATGGACCAGACCAAAGCCCTGCTTGAGGCCGTGGCGCTGGTTGATCGGGCGCGCGCCGCCAACCGGAACGTGATCGAATTCGTCAAGCAGCCTGACCTTCTTGCAGGCGATGGCATCAGCCCGATGGGCCAGCGTTTCCTCGCGCTGATGTTCCGCGACACGCGCCAATGGACGAAACCGGCGGGTCGTGACAGGATGGTTCTCGGATTCAGCTTCTACGTCGAGGAGGCGATGAAGACGGCGCCCGGAGCCGATATGTTCGGCGGTGGCGCAAACCCGGATGGCACGCTCGATCTGGCGCGCAAGAAGCAGGAGAAAGACGATGGACAAGCCCAACCAACCTCCGACCTCTTCGCTGCGCCAGCCGCTGGAAGCAATGGGTCGAGTGTTCGACCGCCTGGCGGAAACGGAGCCAGACCCGTCGAACAAGGCGCAACTGACCAAATCGGCGGCCAGCGCCCGGAAGGACGCCCAGAAGGCGTAAAGCCAGAGGCACCGCCAGCCCGCGATACCGGCGAGTCCCTGATTCAGCGCGGCCGCGACGTGCTCAGGCAGCATGAACGGGCTGGCGACGCGCCATTCAATAATGCGTCCGGTCTGGATTTGCGTGACAGTGCCGAGGGCCGGTCTCTCGCCGGTGATCTGGCTGCTGCAAAGACCTTTGAGGCCAAGACCGGAATTGCCGAAACCTGGGTGCGGTCGCGCGGCAAGGCCACCGGCGTCGAGCACCTTGTCGTTCTGGCGAAAGACGGCACGCCTCTCGCCATCATGTCCGGCGAAAGGTCCAGGGTGTCGATGCACGCCTCCGTATGGCGTGCCGGACGCGCCGGTGAGGTTGCCTATTCGGTTCACAACCATCCGTCGAGCAGTGGGCCGGGTTCGGCTGATGTCGGCATGTTGGCTATCTTCCCCGGAATGCGGATGGTCATCGCCGGTCATGATGGAACCAGCCATGAGATGACCGCCACCAAGGCACTGACGGACCGCGGCGCGCAGGATGCGGAAAACCTTGGTCCGAAAAATAAGGACAGTGTTTCCGCGCACCTGGAGCCCCTGTTCGGCAAATTGATGGCGGTTGCCAATGCTGAGGCTATCCAGATTGGAAAAGCGGCTGGGGCCAAAGATGGCGGTGAGGCGCTGTGGCGCCGTGGAACCCGCCCCATTTTCCCGCTGACGCTGGAACGACTCGGCCTGATCAACTACACTGGCAAGACCGAATGGCTCCATGTGATGGAAGCCGAGGGCTTTGATTTCGGAGATATCTATGGACGAGTTTCAAGCACTCACGCTGATCGGCTTGGACGGGCCGGATTCGACATCGCCAAGATCGGAGATCGAGGCGGAGATAACGCGGCTGCAGGCGGCGCCAATGCCGCACAACCCGCTGCTGACAGACCGAATCGAAAGCCTGCAGAAACTGGCCGAGACGGCGACGGAAAAGGGCGGGTTCCAACCGAACCCGTAAAGCCTGCCACCACCGGCAACGCCGCAATTGACGGCGCGCTGGATGATCTGTTTGGAGATGGCGATGTATCAGGCACCAGCGGCGATCTGGAACGCGATAGCGGAGGCGGGCCCGCTGCGAACCCCGTGGGCGGAGCAGATGTTCCCGCTGCCGGACGACCTTCTGGCGATGGCGCTGGAGTCGGAGGAAAAACGGCTGGACGGCCTGTTTCCGGGCGGCCCGACATCGGCGGCCTACCTGGTGGTGATGCCGATGCTCTGGGAGGCAAAGGCAATCCGAACCTGGCAGGATCAGGCGGGACCGAACGCGGCGGTGTTCCCGCTGGAAACGGTGGACGAGGCAATGCGGGTGGCGACGGGCGACTACCTGATGACCGAGGCACAACAGGCAGCACTGCGAGCGATGCTTCTGGTCGAGCCGGAGTAAAGCGCACCGACGCCGAGCGCGTCAGGGACATCAAGAACCTGTTCGAGGAGCGCCTTGCGCGGTTCCTGACTGAGCCTCAGACCGGCTTTCAGGAGGAATCGAGCGCCCTTGATCAGCGCAAGAAGGAAGCCCTCGATGCCATTTTCAATGAGGGGGTCGAAGGGCTTGATCCGGCATCCATGTCGGATCGGGAATTGTTCCGCGCCATCATTGCGCCGCTGGCAAAGGCAGGCCTGACCCGCGATCTGGTTGCCAAACTGCAGCCCTACCTTGAAACCTACCTGGCCGAAACGCGCGCCGGCCGGGCCGATGTGCCGGTAGCGCCCATGGAGCGTCCTGTTTCTCAGGGGGATCGTGCGGCGGCGCAGGCCAAGGCCGACAAGATCAGGCCGGTGGCAGGGGATGAGGCCAACATTCGCGCTACCCTGCCGCTGCTTCTGCCCGAGCAACAGGATGATGTGCTCAAGGTCGAGCGCCGTTTTGCCCTGCCAAACGGGCACGGCATGATGATCACAAACGGCACCGGCACCGGCAAGACCTACAGTGGCGGCGGCGTGATCAAGCGGTTCGTTCAGATGGGCAAGGACAACGTGTTGATCCTCGCGCCGTCCGAGGCCATCCTGCGTGGCTGGAAGGGGACACTTGACGCCTTGGGCGTGCCGGTCCACCAGCTTTCCGATACCAGGGATGCCGGGCGTGGCGTGACGATGACCACCTATGCCAACCTGGCCGGAAACGATGCCATCGCGGCGCGCAAGTTCGATCTGATCGTGCCGGATGAGGCGCAGAATCTCAGTTCAAACGCGACAGGGACGCCAACCTCGACGCTCTACAGTGTTCGCGCGCTGGCCGGGCGTCCCGGTGACTTGGCGCCCCGGTCCCGGATGTTGCACGCCAAGGATTGGGCCGCATTCGATGCGATGAAGGACGGGGCCGAGAAGACCACGGTCTACACCCGCCTCAAGGCGCGCGAGGATGCCGAGGTTTCCAAGTGGTCGCAGGAGCCTCGCGGCAAGGTGCTGTTCCTGTCGGCCACACCATTCGCCTATGACAAGAGCGTGGACTATGCCGAGGGGTTCCTGTTCGACTATCCCAATGATGGCAAGGTCGGCCGGTCAAACCAGAGCGGTCAGAACCTCTTTTTCACGCAGAATTTCGGCTATCGGATTCGCTACCACAAACTGACCAAGCCGGAAGCGGCGGTGAATAGCGCGGTGTTCGAGCGTGAGTTCCACGAGAAGATGAAGCGCGATGGCGTTCTGTCGGGGCGCGCACTGCAGGTCGATGTCGACTATGACCGCAAGTTCGTCACGATGGCTGATGCGGTTGGCACCAAGATCGACGCGGTGCTGCAAGACCTGCGCGAAGGTGAGTCTTCGCCGGACAAGGCGCTGGCCGATGGCTACCGGTCGCTTAAGCGGGCGGTTAACCGAAACTTCACCTACCAGAAGCGGATGCAACTGCTTGAGGCCATCAAGGCCAAGGCGGCCGTTCCTGATATCGAGAAGCACCTGGCAATGGGTCGCAAGGTCGTGGTGTTCCACGGCTTCAATGTCGGCGGCGGCTTCAACCCCTTCGCACAGGTGGTCGATGGGCAGGATGGCAATGCCATCAAGGCCATGGCTGATCTGATGACCAAGCACCCCGATCTGAACAAGATCGACTTTTCCAGTTACGGCACGCCGATAGACACCCTGACCACGGCCTTTGGTGGCCGGGCGCGCACCTTCAACGGCACTGTGCCGACCAAGAAGCGGCTGGCAAACCTCGCGGCCTTCAACACCGATGGTAGCGGCGTGGATGTGCTGGTTGTGCAGGCGGATGCGGGTGGCCCCGGCATTTCGATGCACGATGTCACCGGCGCTCACCAGCGCGTGCTGATCAATCTCGGGATGCCAACCAAACCGACAACCTCGCTGCAGCAAGAGGGGCGCATCCTGCGGGTCGGGTCTGTCACCAATGCACCCTTCCGCTATTACACCATCGGCACCGGATGGGAGCGCAGCGCCTTCGCCAAGACCATTGCCGAGCGCAGCGGCACGGTCGAGAACCTGGCGCTGGGCAATGAAGCGCGCACGATGATGGATGCCTTCATTGATGCCTATATCGAGGCGGAAGCGATCGAGCCTTCGGCGCAGGATGGCATTGGCGGCAAGGCGCGGGATCGGCGGGCCGTCAGCACCACGCCATTCCAGACCGCGATGACGCATTACTTTGGCCGCGCCAAGATCAGCGGCCGCCGCGATCAGCGTGAAGGCCTGGACTTCTACCCGACACCGGAACCACTGGCCCTGAAAATGGTCGAGTGGGCGGGCATCAGGCCAAACGAGCGCGTGCTTGAACCATCGGCCGGCGATGGTGCTATTGCGCGCTACATGCCTGACGGCATCGACCTGACGATGGTCGAGCCCTCGATGGACCTCGCCAGCCGGGCGCAACTGCGCGCCCCTCACGGTAAAACGGTCGAAAGCACCTTCGAGGCCTATCACCTGGTCAACAAGGCGCATGTGATCGTGATGAACCCGCCGTTCGGATCGGGCGGCAAGACTGCGATGGATCATGTCGAGAAGGCCATTCGACACTTGCGGCCCGGCGGGCGGATCGTTGCCCTGATTCCGAGCGGCCCCAGTGCCGATGCGCGGTTTGACAATCTGATGGGCGGCGAGGTCTGGCGCGGCGACAAGATGCTGTCGCTGACTGGCATCGTGAACCTTCCAGCCGTGACGTTCGAGCGGGCCGGAACCTCTGTGATGAGCCGGATCGTTATCATCGACAAGGCGCGCAATGCCGATGAATTGGTGGCGCTGGCATTTGATCACCGCGGAAACAACCGGATCACGGTCGATGCGACCACGATCAAGGGTATGTTCGGCCAGATCGAGCACATGGAAGTGCCGCCCCGCCCCGCGCCGGTGGTCGACGCCGTGACCGAATTGGAGACCGAGGGGCAGGACGCATCAACGCCGGTTCCAAGTCAAGCGCAAGCACCGGCGCTGTCTGCCGCCGCTGGCGCGTTCAAACTGGCAAAGGTGGTTCACGCCAAGACCGGAATTGACCTGTTCGTTGCCACAGCCGGAGCGCGGGTCGAGCGTGATGTCTACATCGCCATGCTGGCGGTCGCCAGGGCGCACGATGGCTACTATTCGGCCTTCCGTGGCAATGGGGCCATGCCCGGCTTCCAGTTCAAGACCGAGGCCAACCGGCAGGCGTTCCTTGACGATATGGCAAAGCCGACCACGGGCGGGTTTGAAGAGACCGGCGACACATTCCAGACATCACCGCAACTCGTCCGCGAGGCTGCTTCTGCGACCGAGGAAATCACACGCCTTCTGCCAAAACTGCGGGCTGAGTTGGACCGCCTTGACCTCAAGCGCGTAAAACTGACGGCAGAGGCTGGCGCATGGTGGCAGGGCAAGTTTGCCATAACCGGGCAGGGCGCGATGGAAATCACCATCGGCGCCAGCGTGAACCCAACCAAGACCCTCTACCACGAGGTCATCCACGCACTGCGGGCGATGAACCTGTTCACGGCCCAGGAGTGGACTGCGCTGGAAACAGCGGCGGCCAAGGGCTGGATGGAAAAGCACGACATCGCCAAGCGGTATCCCGACCTGTCGCCATCACAGCAGGTCGAGGAAGCGATTGCGGAGGAATTCAGCGAGGCGCTTGAGGCCAAGAAGGCCCCCAAGGGCCCGCTCCTGGTGCAGGCGTTCAACAAGATCGCGCGACTGATGCGGGCTTTCCGCAATGTATTCAACGGGGCAGGCTTCCAGACCGCCGAGGATGTGTTCGGGCGCGTGCTGTCTGGCGAGATTGGCGCTCGGGATGCGGGGAATAACGGAGTGGCGGCGGATCGGCATCAGGCCCGGCTGGTGAATTGGGGAAAGCAGGTAATTGACCTGTTCCGCAATGTCAGATTGCCGCCCGTGATGGATATGGGGGACGTTCCGCCCGTCATTCGCCGCCTGGGTGGCGTCGGGCGCCGCATGGTGCTCCCAACAGGTAAAGCAAAGACGATCAGTAAGACACACCCAGACCTCACAGCACAGGCTTGGCTGAAACTTCCGGCTTTGATTGCAAACCCGGAAATGGTCATCGACAACCGCGGTGATGATCGTCAAGGCGACTTGATCGTCATCACATCGGAGTCTGTCGATGATGGTCGTCCAGTGGTTGTTGTCATAAAAACAAACGGCACAGCGGCCAGCAACGAAGCGGCCACCGTCGTCGTAACAGTCTACCCGAAGGACAAGATGTCCGACCTTCTGCGCAAGGCAGAGTCTGGGAAACTGATTCGATATGTCAAGGCAAGGCGGGAAAGCGACGGATATAAGCACATCGGGGCCAATTCCCGTAGTGCTTCACCTCTCGGCGACACCATTTCTCGCCTTCCCGTGGACACCACGATACTGACCTATTCGGACATTTTCAAGGCAAGAGACGGCTTCGCCGAGGATGACACCAAATTTCAGCGTCCGATCCACACGATTTCCGGTCAGGCGCTTGCCAACCGCGCGACGGCCATGGGTGGGGCGGTCTTCGTGCCCAACCGCCACATCTGGGAGGAATTGACGACGGCCAGTGCGCCGATCTGGGAGCGGCTGAAAAACGGCCGCGCCGCCGCAATGGATGCCGTGGATCGTGCGCGAGTGCTGTTGCAGGACCGGATGCTTCCGCTACGCCGCGCTCAGGCCGAGATCGAGAAGGCCTCTCGAGTCAAACTGCCGGAGGATCAGAACGTCTACCTCACCGAGACGACGTTCTCGGGTAAAGTTGGCAATCATCTGGGCCGGATTGATCAGGACTTCACCAAGCCGATCATTGACCTGATCGCGGCCACCAAGGGCGACCTGGATGCTGATACGGTGGGAACCTGGCTCTATGCCCGACATGCCGTCGAGCGCAACGCCCATATCGCATCCATCAACCCGAAGATGCCTGACGGTGGCTCTGGCATGACGGATGCCGAAGCCAACAGCATTCTCGCGCAGGCCGCCGCCAGCAAGCACGCCGCCACGCTCGACCGCATCGGGAAACTGATTGACGCCCTACGCGAGAGATCGTTGGAGTTGCGGGTGAATTCAGGCCTGATCAGCCATGCCGATGCGACCATGTGGCGCTCGATGTATAAGCACTATGTGCCGATGAAGGGCTGGGCGGAGACCGATCACGGCGAGGCCACACTTGATATATCCGGCATTGGGCGCCGATTCAGCATCGGCGGCAAGGAAAGCCGCCGCGCGCTTGGCCGCCAATCCGAGGCGTTCAACCCGCTTATCGGTGCCATTACCCAAGCGCAGGAAGTGTCGATCCGGGCCGAAAAGAACGTGGTCGGCCGGTCGCTCTATGAGTTGGCAAAGGGCCATCCGTCAAAACTCCTGTGGGAGGTCGTGCAGGTCAAGCAGAAACGATATTTCAACAGCACCACAGGTCTGGTCGAAACCAGGAACGCGAACGCGGCCCAACAGCCGCTTGAGCCCAATGAGATGGCCGTGAAGATCAGCGGGCAGGAAGCGCGGATTGTCATGCACGATGCCCGCATTGCCCGCGCCATGACCGGCCTCGGGGCCGATCAGATGGGCACGTTCATCCGGTTCATCGCGCCGCTGTCGCGCTGGTTCTCGATGGCGCGCACGATGCTGAACCCGGAATTCATGGTCAAGAACGCCATTCGTGACTTTGAAACGGCGCAGATCAATATGCTTGGCATGGACACGAAGGGGCGGGCAAAGATCGCTCTGGCAATGACCAGGGATTGGCGCAAGGCCCTCATGGGTGCCACGCGCGGTTCTGGCGTCAATGCCAATACCGTCTGGGCAAAGCACTTTCGCGAGTTTCAGGCCGCCGGGGCACAAGTGTCGTTCTGGGTGATCGAAAATCCGAAGGCCGGAAAGTCAGATCTTGAAAAGCGCCTGCGGCTCAAGCGCGGCAATGCGGCAATTCGTGGCTTGAAGCGCATGACGGCGCTGTCGATGCGCGACAACATTTTCCTGTCGACGGTGGAGAAGATCAACCTGGCGGTGGATAACGCCATCCGACTCGCCGCCTTTGTCGAGGCCAGAAACCAAGGCATGAGCGCGCAGCAGGCAGCGTTCATGTCCAAGGAATTGACCGTCAACTTCAACCGCCGCGGCGAATACGGCCCGACCCTGAATGTGGTCTACCCGTTCTTCAACGCCGGAATGCAGGGCAGCGTGCGCCTGTTGCAGGCGCTGCGGAACCCGAAACTTCTTGCCGCCATGACGATCGGCGGAGTCGGCCTTGGTCTCATGCTGGACCTGATGAATGCCGCCCTGTCGGATGAAGACGATGATGGCGAGTTGTTCTACGACAAGGACGTGCAGGACTACCGCAACCGGACCAACCTGCATGTGGTCCATTCCTTTGGCGGCGGTGAGGCGTGGTCCCTGCCGCTGGCCTATGGCTACAACATCTTCCCTTATGCTGGGCAGCAGTTGGGCAAGGTCTTGCGTGGCGTGAAGGAACCGGACGCAGCGCTGGCGGATGTAGGAGCCGCCTTCCTGCAATCGTGGATGCCGACCGACTCCCTGGTTCCGGGCCTTATTGATCCTGTCCTTGAGGTTGCCAGCAACGAAAACTACTTCGGCAACTCGATCTATCCATCCGACTTCTACGGCAACAACAAATACCTGCCGGATGCGGTGAAGGCCAAACCGGGCACAACCGAGACATCCAAATTCATCACGAAGACCCTGAATGATCTTACCGGTGGCAACGATGTTACATCCGGTCTGGTCGACCTGTCGCCCGCCGTGATGGATTACATGGCATCGTTCGCAGTCGGAAGTGCCGGTTCATTCTATGGCCGGACATTTGACGTGCTCTCCAAGACACTCACCGGCAAGACTGATGGCATCGAGATGAAGGACATCCCGTTTGTTCGCATTGCGCGGTCGGGCGGAAGCAGTTGGACCGACTTCTACCGCTACAAGGACTTCGGGTTTGAGGTCAGGGATGCCAATGACGACGTGAAAAACTGGCCGGCCGGTTCCACACCGCCGCCCGACGTGGTGGCAAAGGCGGCGCTCTATGATAGCCTCCTGGCTGCGGAGCGCGAGATCAACGGCCAGGGTGAATTCAGGCAGACGGACAAGAACGGAAAGCCGAATTCAAAATTCGTCAGGCCGTCGCGACCGGAAGATGTGGTGATGATGCAGTTCAACAAGGAGTTCATCAAGGTTGCTGGACACCGAGCCGAGTAGGATCGAGGGGGCTGTTCTGGTCTACATCGTGACGCTGTGCGCCATATCCATGGCGTGCGGCTATCTCGTTGGTTACACCCGCGGCGAAGCCCTTGGCGAACGCACCAATGTCGTGACCAAGATCGAGGTCGCCGAATATCCGCCAGCCTATGCCGCCGTTTGCGCCGAAATGCTTGAGGCGGCATGGACGCTCAGGGAGCCGGACTGGCCTGAGCCTGCAACCTCGCCGCACGAACCCTGAACCTTTTGCCATATTCCCGCCAGCGAAGCGGGCCGCTTGCCCGCGCTGTCACAAGCACGGGGCTTTATCATGGCAAAACACGACATCATCGCAAAGACGCTTTCTGCGGACGCCGGCACCTTCACAGTTGCCTATCCCGCCAACACCCTGCCGGAGAAGTATCTCGGCGGCACGGATCATATGATCGTCAGCAACTTTTCGCGAACGCTGTTCTCGAAATCCGGCGACTTCACCATTGCCTTCGGGGCCTCCAACATCAGCGTGACGGTGGTATCCGCCATTCTGCCCCGTGGGGCCAGCATCTGGCTGTATCTGGACCGGGCTGATGATGTGGGTGAGGTTGGAAAGGAAGTTATTCTGGCCGATTTGTTTAAGATGGGCACGATGCACCTGGTCAAGATCAACCTTGGCGCACCGATCACGGCTGATGCCGATGGGGCTGTTGCATCGCAGGCCTGCACGCTTGCCACCGGTCTGGCAACCGGCATCAACGGCGCTCTCGCGGCCTCTGGTGTGGCGACATTCGACTTCGCGCGCAACGTGGTTGCGGCCTGGACCGGCACTGCCGTTCTGACTGTGACCGGAACCGACGAATATGGGGTTGTTGTTAGCGAATCCTCGGCCTCCGGCACTTCACTGGCGGGCAAGAAGGCGTTCAAGACCATCACTTCCGTCACGACATCGGCTGACATCACCAGCCTGACGGTCGGGACCGGAACCGTTCTCGGCCTGCCGGTCCATCTGCCCGACGCGGTGGATGTTCTCAAGGAAATCCTGGACGGCGCTGCGGCAACGGCGGGAACCCTTGTGGCTGGCGTGAATTCCGCCGCTACCGCAACCACCGGCGATGTTCGAGGAACCTATGTGCCCAACTCGGCGCCAAACGGCGCGCGGGTCTACGAGTTGATTATCGGGATTAGCGCCCCCGCCTATACCGGCGTGGCACAGTTCGGCGGCTAACCCTGACCTCGGGTGAGACCGGCGGCCGGAAATCCCGGCCGCCACAACCACATCATCAGCGCGAGGCGTCATGCCCTACAATGTGAGCAGCAATACCTTTGATCGGGTCTGGCAGTTTGTCGACCAGTTCGAGGAATTTGATGACATCAAGCGGTCTGATCTGGATACCGCACTGGATGATCTGAACGTCGGGGTGAATCTGGCCCTGCAGGGTGGCATGAGTTATGTCGGAGACTGGATCGCATCCGGCGCTTTCCCGACAAAAAGGCCAGACCTGACAGCGATTCACAACCGTGATGCCTGGCGTGTTTCCGTCGCAGGCACGGTCGGCGGAATCAGTTTCATCGTTGATGACTATCTGGTGGCCCTGCGCGGCAACCCCGGCACAGGCTATGCCGGCAACTGGTTTCGGGTTCCAAAAGACCTCACGGCTTACAACCTGGCCTTGACGCTCAGATCGGAGGATGCGGCCGATGCGGCCGATACCTCAGCCATCGCCGCGGCGGCAAGCGCGCTTACCGCAAGTAGCGCAGCTAGCGCGATCAGTGCGGTTGTTCCATTTGTCAGTATAGCAGCCATGCAGGCCTTTACCACGCCGGCTGCCAGCACCGAATATACCGTCTGCGCCGATGGCGTGACAATCGAGCGGTTTGTCTGGAATCCGGCCAATGTGTCAGCGCAGATCACCGCATCGGATCAGGATTATTATGCGCCAGCATCTGCGCCGTCTGGCGCAAGTGGGGCCTATCAGCGATCAGTTCAGAGGGTTTCCCGGTTGTTCGCCAGCAAGGGAGGCAAGTGGGTTGACGACTCCGCCGCGCTGACAGCCGACACGTCACTGACCTACACCAATGGCGCGACAGGAACGGTTGTAGCGGGCGATTACGTCAGGTCACTCAAGGAAGGGTTTTCCTGGCAGGTGGCTGCATCCACCGCAACGGACCACAGCCGGACCACTGCTGGCGGGGTAAAACTCTACGTCATGGCTATCAACGGCCAAGTTCATCTGGACGCATTCGGGCCGAAGGCTACAGGCCTTGTCGGCGATGACGATACCGCGATCCTGCAAAAACTGGTTGACCATCCGTGCCCCGAAAAGCGGATCGGCAGTGGGGTCTATTCGATCAACGGAAGCGTGACCCTGCGAGACAACATCACGATCGTAGGGACTCTCGGCGCGTCGATCCTCTACCAACGCGGGCAGTATCTTTGGGTTGGCCCGAACGATCTGGATGGCTGCGTCATCACTGGGATCATGTATGACTTTGTTGATCGCCTTGCGGCCAGCGAGACGGCCTACTGGAGCCTGTTCAAACTCAAAGCACACAACAACTGCAGGTTTGGCAACAGCTATTTCCAACGCTACAACCAGATGACGGTTTTCGACATCGCGCTGGACGCCTTGGATACGACGAACTGCATCGACAATATTTATGAGGACTGGCACAACCCACTTGGGGCGGCGTGCCAGCACTTCATGATTGTCCGTGGGTATGACCCCTACGAATACAAGGCGTCTGGCACTGGCGACATGACACCTATCGCCACCAATATCATCTGGCCGGAGACGTATAACTCTTCGGTCATGGTGGTGCGGGAAAGCAGCGTTCGGCGTTACACGGAGTTGGTGCGCGGCACGGACTACACAGTGGCGTATGACGGATCGAACAAACTGACCGTGATACCTCTGGTGAACCGGACGGTAGGCGAGAACTGGATTGTCTATACCGCGAACCCGGAGGACACCGGGCGACGTCCGGTCAGCAACATCACCTTGACCAACATCGACATCAGTTATGTTGATCAGACCTTCATCACGTGCGTTCGGTGGGTGGATGAGGTCATCATCGAGAAGTGCCGACTTGTGGCATCATCGAACAATGTGGATTTCATCCGTCTCAATCCCTACACCACGCGCGGAGGCGAGGGCGGAGACCACTGCCATATAAACTTCTGCACCTTCTCCTATATTCTGGACCCGCTTCTGGTGACGAACCACGAGACGATCCGCATGGTTCGGGGCGGGCCTGGAAGCTACGCGCTTACCGGCATACAGAATACACTAGACTTTGACTGGATGACGAGTGGGGGGCTGCACCACGGTATCGCGATCACCGATACTCAGGAAAACCTGCTCCCGATCACCATTTCAACCAACGGAACATCGACCGTCACTGCTGACAGTGGCAGCTTCCGGGACTGGTTTACCGCGATTGGAACGCCTGACCGCTGCCTGATCAATGGGGTGGAGTATTCCATTGCCACCATCGGCACCACAACGATGACCCTCGGTGCGTCGGTTCCCGGAACTGCCTCAGGCGTGGCGATCTCACGCAAAAGTTTCCTGGCCGTAGCAGACAACTACCTTCAGTTTGCAAACATGGGGACCGGCTTTCCCGGATCAACTGGCAAGAGTGGAATGCTGCGAGGAAACTCTACCGGGTTTGAGGTTGGAAGCGCCACCATCTTGTCCGGGAATGCTTATGTAGACGTGCCGCTGTTGTTGTGGCGAGCGCCGAGGCTTAACGAAATAGCTATCATGCCGGGGACCAGCGGTATGGCCGGTTTCTTCATTGTGCCAACTGAGATGGCGAAGAACAAGATGCGCGTGCAACTACCATCGGCGGCAGGAACGGATCAGCAGTTCAGCTACAAAGTCGAAATGACGGCGGCCGTGTGATGATGGACCACGCAGACGACCTCGGGCTGTTCCACCGCCGCAAGCTGGAAGTGTTCCTTGCTATCGCAACGACGGTCTTCGGGGTGTTCCTGCTGATGCCGCCCGTCAGTCTGCGAGGTGCGAGCGCATATGCTGTGCTGTCGCTTTGCACGGAGGACACATGGGGGGCGCTGTTCGCCTCGACCGGCGTGACGCATATTCTGGCGCTGGTGGTCAACAACCATCGTTGGTGGTCTCCGCTGATCCGGGTCTATGCCTCTGGGGTGACAATCGCCGTCTACGCCTCCTTTGCCTTCGGCTTCATGCTGCACGATCCAGCTTCAACCGGCTCTTGCACCTACGCCTTGCTGGCTTTCGGCGCGGGCATCAGTTGGTATTGGGCTATCGTTGACAGCATTTCGGCACTCCGGTTGAAGGCGCTTCTGGCATGATGGAATGGATCACAGCGGAGCCTTTGTCGGCGCTTATAGTGGCAATCTCCGGGTTGCTGGCATCAGTATCGACAGCGGCGATCCTGCGCAAGAAGAACGAGCCGCCACCTGTCGGTAGCCATGACGCCACCCGCGCAGCGTTGGCCGAAAACACGACGGTTCAGCGTGAGACGAATGGCAAATTCGGCGAGAACCTCCGAATGTTCGCGGATGTCGTCAAGGCTCTGGGAGAGTTGATCCTGATCATGCGCGGCATCGCAGAGGACATTCGGATGATCGAGCGGCATCAGTCGGCAATTCGGGACAGGAGCGGCAAGCAGTGAAACGCCCGGCATAACCTCGCCGCACGACCGATGATAATTCCGGCATACCTCCATCGAGAACATGGAGCCTGACCTATGCCAGTGAATCCCGGAACCGGACTTTACGAGCGGCCATGGACTTTTGCGGCCAATTTCAATGCCGGAGACGACATCGAGCGTGCCGATCTGGACGCTGTAGTCGATGACCTGGTGGCCGCGGTAAATGATGCCCTGACAGTCTTGACCGCAGCAACGACTGCCGCCTCTCAAGCCGCCGCTTATGCGGCTGGCGCCGCCTCTGCGGGGGCCGTCGCTGGTGCAGAGGCGGGCGCTGTGGCGGCTGAATTCGCGGCCGCCACGAAGGTTGCCGAAGCGCAGGCTTTTGCCGTCGAAGCTGAGGCCGCCAGAGACGAGGCGCAGGAACACACGACAGATGTTCTTGAGGTCAAGGCGGCGCTGCTGGCTGAGCCGAATGGAATGCTCTCGCGGGTCGGGCCCATGGTTGTCGCCCGCAGGACGATTACGGCAGGGGTTGGGGTTTCCATCATCAACGGCGATGGGGCGTCCGGCAATCCAACCATTTCCGTCGATGCCGTTCCGGCGTCCGAGATTGCTGCAAGTGGAACGGCAGACGCCACCACATATCTTCGCGGTGATTTCGCCTGGGCGGTTCCGACCGTTCCCTCGCTGACAACGGCGACTGGCCTTGCGCCATCCTATGCCGCCCGCGCCTGGGTCAACTTCAATGGCACCGGAACAGTTGCAATCCGGGCTTCGGCCAATGTGTCCAGCATCACCGACAATGGGGCTGGTGACTATACCGTCAACTTCGCCGAAGACATGCCTGATGCCAACTACGCAGCAATTGTCACGTCCTCACTTGTGGGGGTTGACGACAGCGCGACGGTCAAGACCGCATCGGCGTTCCGGTTCAACATCTACAATTTTGCAAGCGTCAAGACGGATGCGGCAAACGTTTCTGTCGTAATTTTCAGGTGAGGATGAGGGCATGAACCAAGTGGCGTTTTTCAGCGCGATCCGACCGGCCTTTGGCGGCAAACTGTCCGATCCGCAGGTGGTCGGCATGGGTGCGTTGCTGACAGCGGGCGACGGTTTGCCCTTGCATCACATGGCGAACGTGCTGGCGCAGGTCAGGCGTGAGACCGGAGGTTACATGACCCCGATCAAGGAAACGGTCATGCCGTATCACAAGGACAAGAGCCCGTCCGATGCGACGGTTATTGCCCGGCTGGACAAAGCATGGAAGGCCGGGCAGTTGCCGCATGTGAAGGAACCCTATTGGCGCGACGGCATGTTCGGGCGCGGCATGTTGCAGATCACGCATCGCCGCAATTATCAAGTGGTCGGGCGGGCGATCGGCTTCGATCTGGCGGGAAAGCCCGAGTTGCTCCTTGATCCGGCAATCAGTGCTGTGGCGGCTGTTGTTGGCATGACCCTCGGCCTGTTTACCGGCAAGAAGCTGTCCGACTTTGCGTTTCCGGGCGCGCTGTCGAACACGCCAGACCATAACCCGCGCCGGATCGTGAACGGCAGGGACGGGTCAGACAAGGAAGTGGCGGGGTTCCACCGACAGTTTGCCACCGCTCTGGAAGCGGCCGGATGGGCCGCAAAAAGCAAGCCGCAGGCTGATCATGTCAACGAAACCGCCAAACCGCTAACACCAACTTCGGTTGATGTTAACGCCGCGCCTCAAACTGACAGCAAACTCGGCTTCTGGGCGGCGGTGCTGGCCGTGTTGGCGGCAATCTTTGGAAAGGGCAAGTGATGAAACTGATCCACAACTGGAAACAGGCATGGCGTTTCGACACCACGCGGCTGTTCCTGTTCGTCGCAATCCTTCCGCCGCTCTGGGCTGAAATCCCGCAGGACGCGAAGGACGCAATCCCGGCTGCATGGCAACCGTGGATTATCACCGGTATCGGCATTCTCGGAGCGGTGCTGCGGTTGCGTGATCAGGGACCGGCAAAATGATCCGCCTGCTCGCCAGCATCTTCGGCGGTGGCATCCCGGACCAGTTGCGCCGCGCCTATGAGGCCAAGCTGGCGGCGGGCAATGATGCCGACCGGATCGCGGCTGATGTCGAGATTGCCCGGCTGAACAACCGCCTTGCGACCGCTGACAACCCCGGCCTGCAATGGGCGATCGGGATCATCGCACTGGTGATGGCGCTGCACCTGGCGCTGGTCGCCTTTGTCTCGGCCTTCCCGTTCTGGGGCTGGACCATTTACTCGCTGCCTGCCCCGATGAACGAGTGGCAAGGCAGAATCATCCTGGGCTTCTTCGGCCTCTCGGCCTTCAGCAAACTCTTCCGGTGAAAGGAAAACATCATGGCGCGCAATAACACCTTGACCGAAATACCTCAAAGAGTCTGGACGCCACTGACCAATGCGGATGCAACCGCGGTGCGGGTGCAGAACAGATCGCCAAGCGCAATCCTGTTGAGCGCAACCAATGGGGCTACGGAGCCATCCGATCTGAATGGGGCGCTGGAACTTGGCGCCGGCCAGACCATGGCGGCCGACCTGACGCTTGCGCAATTGTGGCCTGGAGTCAGCGGCGCAAACCGGCTTTGGGCATGGTCGGACATGGACCCGCTGATCACAACCGTATCGGTCAGCCATGCGTGATTTTCTGGCGTTCCGCGACCTGCGGCTAAGTCGCCTCGGCGCCATGGCGGGCGGCGGGGCGGGGCCTGCGCCGCTGACCCTGCGCCAGCAAGTCGAGGCGCTTGCCAATCCCGGTGGCGTAGGGCCGGCGGCTACCCCGACGCCTATCAATCCGGCGTCCCTTCCCTCTGGCATGACGACCAGCGGAACGCGGATCAACATCACATCATCCGGCACTTACTCCGGCCACGATTTCGCGGGCTATCGCCTGGTGATCGACGCGGCGGACGTGGTGCTGGAGGATTGCCGGGTCTATGACCCAGGCACGTTCGGTTCCGCCGCCTATGTGCTGGAAGTGACAGAAACCGCCACGAATTTTCAGCCGATCCGGTGCGAGTTCGAAGGCAGCGGCCTGCCGCGCCGCACCGATGATTTGACGGCATCCGGCCCCGGCACGACCGTGCTGATTGCCAGCGATGATCTGGACATGTCGCTGTGCAGGATTTGGAACTTCGCGGTTGATGGCTTCAAGATCACCGGCGACAATCCGAAGATCCATGGCAACGTCATCGGTTCGGCGCTGGCCGTCCCCGATTGGGAGGAATACTCGCTCTCCAACACCTATGCGGCCTTTTACCCCGTCATGTTCAATGGCCGGCCCTATGTGTCGAAGCAGGCGGTCCCGATCAACACCCCGCCATCCGGCACGACCAGTGACACGCCATATTGGGCTGCCCCCGCGCCGCATACCGATTACATCACCGTCGTCGCTGGGGCCGGGGCGAAGATTTACAACAACTACTTCGTGGCGAATTCCGGCACGTTTTACGGAGCCACGCAATACATCCGCGCCATTCGCAACACCGGGTCATCGCCATACCTCGGGGAGGTGCAGGTCTTTGCCAACGTCTTCCAGCCATGGCCGGGGTCTTATCCGCTGGCCGCGGGATATACGCGCGACGTGGCCGATCAGAACAACTATGACATTGGCGATGTTGTCATTGAGGACGACCGCTTCTTTGAGTGCATCTCGCCAACGGTGGGCTCGGCTGAATATCCAAGCCTTGCCCCGGCGAAGTGGCAAGAGACGCTAGACCCGCGCGCCGGGAATGTGATCTTCGCCCATAACTGGGTCGCAGCCGGGTCGGGCGGCGCAACCTTCTATCCGTTCGATGCTCACAACGGCCAGATCGTTTGGGGATCGAACTACAAGGAAGCCGACAACACCGCAGCCCCGGCCCGTGACGGCATGACCGTGCTCGACACCCTGTCGGAACCGTCCTTTGGGTCTCTCTTGGCCTATACGGAACCGACCATCCAATACACCGGCTCCGACATCCTCATCACCCCGACCTCTTACGGCAAGTATCGCGTGAGCGGCGTTGACATTGACGCCTGTGTCGTCCGAGTCGGCCCGCGCGTCTTTTGCTACATCACGCCGGGCGGCACTGCCTATGTCCCGGCGGGCGTTCCGGCGATTGTGGAAGCGGCAGGGCCAAGTAAAATCCTGCGGCTGCGTGACTTGGCGGGCGATCCTATTTCCGGGCCTGTCAGCATCGCGGCCGGGACTGCGACGGTTGTCGAAGCTGTGGCACCTGCATCCGTGCTTTCGGTCGGGTTCATGGGTCAATCAGAGGTTGTCTATCTGTTCCAGGTAGGCGGGGCCTATTCCAGCCTGACACCGAAACCGACCATCCCAACAGACGGCAACGTCATCCTGCACACGCAGGAAAGCGTCGGGTCGGCACCAGTGCGGACGGTCGTCACGCAGGCGGCGGTAAATGCGGAAACGGTCAACCCGGCCATGGGCGCGATTGCGGCGTTCCTGGACTATGCGCAGCCTGGCGTCATCTTCCATATCGGTGATCTGGCAGTGGCAGGCACGGGCCGCCCCAGCCTATACGACGACACCACGGACGGGTCTGATGGCCGCCTGTGGTCTGACTTCACGGCTGTCGTGGATGAGATCGAGACGGAAACAGGCGAGCCGCTCGGGCACCTGATCGAATGCTGGTATAACGCCGACGCCGGATCGATCGGCAACTTCGTGAACGCCTTCTGGCCCTTCTACTTCGGCACGGACGGGGCGGGGTCATCCTTCACGCTTGGCGGAACGAACGTAGGGACGCAGGTCGACCATTGCCTTTGGGACGGCACGGCGGCGACGGACGCCAAGGGCCGGGGCATTTTTACCCGTGATGATACGCAGTGGCATGTCCTTACCCCGATGCCGTTCCACAACGCGCCATCAAGCCCGGACCCGGAATTGCTGAATTTCAGCGAGAACGACGCGCGGCTTTCCGAGCCTGACCGGCAGGTGATGCACGATCTGGCCGCGAATACCCTGGCGCAGTCCGTGAACATCACGGTTGGCCCTTCGGCGCATGTCTGCAAATTCGGCGGAAACTCGACGCAAATCCACCCCGACACTGGCAGCGCTGACGGGCAGATACTCTTTGCCTGGCCCTTTGCGCTGGCAATGCTGCGAGCAAGCGGCATGACCATCGGTGAGCCCGTCATCAGCGCGATCGAGGGCGCCAGCGATGGCAGCTATGCCGATCTGGTGGTGGACCTGCCGAACGGCGGCACGCTGACCACGCTGCGCACGTTCCGTTCCGGGCCGTCCTATGCTGGATCGGCCCCGCATCGGCAAGCCGTCACTGGCGTTGAAATAACCCGGTCTGGTGGTGAGCGCCGCCCGGTGTTCAACACATCTGAAACCAGCTATCCGGTGGATCATCGCGGGACCGTGACCATCACCGACACCGGCAGCGGCAGCCCCCGCAAGGGCCGGGTGCGGATCACCCCGACGACGCCATTCGCCTTTGGCGACAAGCTGTCATACCTTCGCGGCCAGGCCACGGCGGTGCTGTTCGAGCCGCGCGACTTTGAACTGTATCCCGACTTCCTGATTGAACATGTGCCGGGGCTTTACGACAGCAGCGCCACCTATCCGTTCGAGGGCATCGCGGTCAGGCCATATCAGGCCGATCTTTCGGCCCCGGTCGATCCGCCATCCTTCACGCCGCGCGGGGCCACGCATAACGGGTCAACGGCCTATCGCAGCACGTCGATGACCGGTATTCCCGCCACGTCGCAGGGCATGGTGTCGATGTGGTATCGCAGCACCGACACCGCCTGGAATGCCAGTGCGCGGACGCTGTTCAGCTTCCGTGTTGGGTCAAACATCCGGCTGGAAGCCAAGACTTCGACTTCTGGCCGGGTCACGGTGAGCATCTACAACGACACCGGGTCGAACAACATGGTCTGCTATGCCGGGCCGTCAAACCTGCAACACGTCACCGGCCAGTGGTATCACATGCTGGTCGAATGGACCGGCACCGCCGCGAATGTCTGGATCAATGGCAACCTGGTCGGGACAAAGGCATATGCCTCGATCCTGATGGCCGGCAACAACCTGACCCAAATGGGGATCGGGGCGCAAAGCACCGGTTCGCAATACTGGCTTGGCGACCTGGCCCATGTCTGGATCAGCGTCAGCGAACGGCTGGATTTGTCGGTTCTGGCGAACCGCGAGAAATTTGCCCTTGCCGGCGTGCCGGTGAACCTTGGCCCCAACGGGCAGACCCCGACCGGTACCGCGCCCGAATGGTATTACGATGGCGATGCCCCGGCCTGGTCGAACCAGGGCACCGCAGGCAGCATCGCGCTGGATGGCGGGCCGCTGACGGCATCAGGCGCGCCAAGCTACTGACCACACGGGCCGCAGGGAGACTTGCGGCCCGGCGATCTATGGCCCTTTAAGCCCGGCCGACAGTTTGGGCGTATGGTCCAAATGGGCGACCGTGATTATCACCTTCTACCCCGTGACCGGATGCGGTTCCCCATGCTTCGCCCGGCAATCCGGGAACGCGGGCGATCCGACGCAAGTCCAGTCCGCCGCGTCCTTGATCGCCTTCGCAATCGCTGGCCAGTCCGCCGGATAGCGGTCGCGTTCTTCAGCCCTGATCGGCATTGTCGCCCCCTTCCTGATCGGGGTCGATCATCGCGCAAAGGAAATCGCAAACGGGGCTGATCGGTTGGGTCACGGGCCAATCAAGGGGGATTTCGTCGATAAAGCAACGGACGCCCCGAATCCGGGTAAGCTTCGCCCCAATCTTGCGCGCATAGGCGGCGGTTCTGGCGAAGTTTTCCGGGAAGTGAAGGCGGTAAAGCGCCCAATAATCCGGGCTTGTCGCTTTGCCGCAACCCGTCCCAAGACAGTTCGCGTTCGGAAAGCCCATTGCATAGCTTCGCGGAAGGTCGATCCCGTCGCGCTGGACGATTGCCAGCGTCCCTTCCTTTGTGATTCCGGCGTCTAGAAGCGGGGCGGCGACCGTCAATTCGAAGAAGTTCTTCTTCAGCGTTTCGAACCGATCCCGATCCTTGGCGTCGGCGGTATATCCGAAGACGTGAAGGTCGTCGGGGCGTTGAAACGCAAGGCGCGGCGCGATCTTCATTTCGCCCGTGCAAGGCGCGCCCTTCGGTCCAGCAATGAACTTCCGCTTTTCCCAAACGTCCCGAACCGACGAATATTCAGTCGACCGAATGATCGTAACTTCGACGCCAAGCCGCGCCATTGCGTCCGCTTCAAAGCGATAGTTGTCCGGGTCTTCGTTCGACGTTTCGCACCGGACGACAAGCGCCCCCGGATACTGGCGAAGGGCGATCTTGGCGGCGACATAGCTGGCAGCGCCGGTGCTAAACCAGATCAGCACGCGGTCCATCACCCTTCCCCCTCTGTGCGGGCGGCAACAGGGATGTGGACCTTCGGCATTCCGCAGCCGATAGATGGCCTTGCCTTGTCTGGGTTCTTTGCCATCCAATCCTGGACAAACCAAAGCTGCCCGCAGCCACCGCCGATGTCATCCTGCCCGGCCGGATCAAAGACCCTGACGTTGAAGCCAAGCGCCATCATCTTTGCTGAGAAATCGCGGGCAAGATCGGCTTGATGCTCGTTGCGCGACGGCAGCCCTTCATTGCGTTCGCAGATCACAGAAACCGTGCATTCAAAAATCTGCGGGTCAAAGATGTCGCCCAGCGCCCAAGACGCCTCATCAGAACTGTTGTTGTCGCCCGCGCAGTAGTTGATGAACGGCTTGCGGCCGGTGGCTATCCACCAGTCGCGGCCGACAAGAGCAATGCCTGCCAGGTCGAGTTTCTTCTTGAACGGGATCAGGGCGTTTCTGGCTTCATCATTGGGCTGGTGGATAGAAAACTGCAGGCCAATCTTGGGGATTTCCTTGCTGATCTCGATCACCCAAGACCAATCAATGTCTGGGCCGATGGTGGAAATCAGAAGGGCGGCATGGGGATACTTCGCGTGAAGCGCGCGCAACGCGCCGATCATGCCGTTCTTGTTCAGCAACGGTTCACCCATCGACATGAACATGATCTGCAGCTTTTCCATCTTGTCGGCAGCGGTCTTGCTTTCAGCGATGGCGGCGTCAACCTGGGCTACAATCTCATCTGCGGTGAAGGACCGGACAAAATAGTCACCCGCCCCGCAGAACCGGCACCCAACCGGGCAGCCGCTCTGGCTAGAGCAACATATCACAGTGCGATCCTCGTAGGTCGGGTAACGGTAGAGAACCGTTTCCGCCACGGCGTTCGCCTTGGTCAGAACCAGCTTCTTCACCGAAACCTCGGCGCTTTGGATCACCTTGATTTCGTCAAACTCGGCGCCTGTCATCGCCGCCCCGCCTGTGTCACTCATTCCCGTGCATCCTTCAGAATTGCGTCCATGAATTGATCCAGCGTCACAAGCTGGGGTTTGTCCCGGTGCAGGCATTGAATGGCATGGAAGCCAAGCCGTGCTTCGTTCACCATGCGGGCTGCGGTTTGCACCTGTGCGCTGCCGTGGATCCATTCGCCGCTGGTATCGTCCGCGAAGCTGTAGCTTGCCCCGGATAGCAGCGTCACGACCAGATTAAGGTGTTCCTCTGTCTCCCCGTTCCACAATGGGGCTGTGACGATTACGCCGCCGATCTTTTCACTCATTCCGGCCTCCTATGTGGCTTTCATGCTTGATCGACATGCCGTCGCGCGGCCCGTTGATTCCGTTAGGGTGGGAATGGGCCAAGGCATCAGCATATGAATACCGCCCGGCTTGCGACGGGTCGTGGTGTAGCCAGCGGCGTCGGGCCGATACCAGCCGCGCGTGTCTTTCCAGATCATCCATCCTGTTTCAGGAAGGCTGCCGCGCGTCTCATTCGCCAGTTCCAGCAACACATCGGCGTGGCAGGCTTCGCCCGGCTTACACCAACAGGCAAGGTTCTTGCCGCGCAGTTCCGGCAGGCCCGACAGGATGCGTTCGCGGGCCGCGTCAGCCTCTGGCCCCATCCATCCGCTGATGTCACCAGCAAGCCAGTTGCGAAAGGCCCTCACCACGAAAATTTGCAGGCGGGTTTCTGAGCCTGTGTAACCGGCCTCTCGCGCATCTGCGACCGTGAACGGATTGCCAAACGGGCCAGGTCGGGCAACGCTGCGGGTGTTATCCGGCATCCGCCAGCCCTTTGAACGCTTCAACTGAACGCGACGCGGCTCAGCCATTCCGGCCTCCTGTG
>JADJVV010000028.1 GCA_016710435.1 Hyphomicrobiales bacterium
GCCGCATAAGCAGGAGAAGTGAACGTGGCAGAGCCTAACGAAGCTGGGACGTCTCCGAGTGCAGCGCCAGTCAGCGAAAATGCTGGGACGGGCGTGAGCGCGGGGAACGGCAGCGAATCAGCGGCCAAGCCCATTGACGCGGGTTTGCAGGAAGCGTGGAGACTGAAAACGGAAGTCGAGCGGGTCAACAAGCTGGAGCAGGAGAACCGCGAGCGCGCAGAGCGTATTTCGCGGCTTGAAGCCCAGCTTTACCAGACGCAGGCACCTGTCAACCCGATGGCGCAGACCATCGCTCAGTTGCAGGAGGAGGCGTCTTGGAACCCGAGTGCGGCGGCCAGCCTTCAGGTTCTCACGATTGCAGCGGCCCAACAGGCCGAGAACGGCCTTCTGAACGAGGCTGTGCGTAGCGACGTTCCGAAGAAGTACTGGGATGGCGCGATGCAGCTTGTCAGGCAGTCCGGCTACCGGATGAGCTTTGGGCAGGCGGCACAGTTGGCGCAGGGGGTTGAGGCTCCGGTCCTGCACGAACAGTTGAGCGCGAAGGACGAGGAGATTCGCAGGCTCCGCGAAGCGTTGGATGGCAAGACCGTTGGAAGCAACGGTGCGGCTCGGCCGGTCAGTCTGGCTACCAGTCCCGCCCCTGTGGGCGATTCGGGACCGGTGGAGATGGACCCCGACGAGTACGCGGCCATCATGCGCCGTGGGGGTGCGGATGCACTCGCCCTACGCGACAGAGGCGTGAAGTTCCGGCGTTGAGCCGGGAACGCGCCTGACAAGGGGATTCTCAGAACATGGCGAACTTCGTCAACTCATTCAGCAACGCGGCGATTCTCAAGACCACCTACGACTCCGAGTTCGGGCTGGACCCGTCGGAGGAAGGCGTCATCACTCCGTTCGTGTCGAAGCCTGTCGGCTCGACGGCCATCGGCAACGTCCTGACGCTCCGCAAGGTTGCCGCTCACTCGGCGTCCAAGTGGGCGACGGTCGGCAACGGCACCACGGGCGGTCTGTCCACGGCGCTGACCGGCACGGGCAACACCGAAGCGGCTGTCACGACCACGCTGGCTTACGCCTACGTGATGTGTGAGATCGACGAGCCGGGTCTGACCCGTCTGGTGGACGAGCAACTTCCGCACCGCGCTTCGCAAGCAGATGGCGGCTGCGGTCAACGCCCAGATCGACCAGGGACATCTTCGCTCTGGCGTCGAGCCTGTCGCTGTCGGAGTCGAACGCGGACATCAGCGAGACGCAGTATCTGGCTGCCTACGGCAAGCTGGTGAAGGCTGCGAAGAACAAGGTCAAGGTGGGCCAGACGGACGTTCGCCTGTTCCTGCACCCTGACGAGATCAAGAACTTCATGGCGATGGGCGCTGCCCGCGAGTACCAGATTCGCGGCGCGGCTGGTTCGGCTGGAAACGGTCAGCTTGTGACCACCTACGGCATCAAGGTCGAGGAGTCCGGCAACATCGTCGCGCAGGGTGGCAACTACCACCAGCCGATGATCCTCAAGGACGCCTTCGCCATCGGCTACAACCGCACGCCGTCTGCGCTGCCTGAGCAGCAGGACGGTATCGTCACCCGCCTCATCTTCCGTGCTGAGTACGGCGTCTGCGAGTGGTTCGACTCGTCTGGCGTGGACGTCATCACCACGGTGTAAGGCGGGACACAGTGGTGGGGGGAGGCTCACGCCCTCCCCACCCACTACACGAGAGGTATCTGTGAGCTTCATCGAAGAAACTGGCATTCCGGTTTCCCCCATCAACCAGCGCCCCATCCCCATCGGCACGATTGCCGAAGCGGAGGAGATGAACCTGTCTCCGGCGGTGTTCTCGACGTGCGCGAGGCCGAATGCGGCGACTGGCGTGCTGGGCTGTGCGTGGTTCGACAAGTGCCGCGTGTCGGCCAAGGGCAAGGACGGCCCCAAGAACTACGGGTGCCACTACTTCAAGGGCAAGGCGCAGGGCGGTGCGCGCACGACGAACGTGTACGACTGCATGTGGATTGCCAGCCACATCCACGACATCGAGCGCAACGGCGGTGCCTTGCGGGTTGTGGCAGAGGAAGGCGAGACGATTGAGCGTGTGACGGGCGTGTCCATCAACAACGCGACGGGGCAGGTGGAGACGAACCCCTACGCGGTGGGGACGCACCGTGACGACATGCGGATCACCGAGGTGGTGAAGCCGTTTCCTCGGCCGAAGGACAACCCGGAACTGATTCAGGCGGTGTTGAGCGCGGAAGTGGTCGCCCAGGAAATGGAGCGTAGGTCTGATGAGTCACTCGCCGTCGCAACCGGGAACTTCCATGCCATCGCTCCCGTCGATAAGCGTGAAGGGCGCAAGCCTCGTAAGTGACTACCAGCGGCAGGTAGAGGCGGCTCCGCAGGCGGCTGACTTTGCGAAGGAAGCCAAGGCGACGGTCAGGACGAATCCTGACGGTTCTTGGGTCGCCACGGTGAAGGGTGATGCGAACATCAAGCGGGCCATCGAAATGCGTGATGGCTCGCGCAAGGTTGAGGTGGAACGCGGGCAGAAACTCGCGGCGAGCAGGCCGACGGAGAAGCTGGTGACGCAGGGGGGGCGCGAGGTTGCGTTCCCCGCCCACCTGTCGGAGCGGATTGCGAAGAAGCGGGGCTGGAAGCCGAAGATCAACTGGGGCAGGCCGACTGAGCGGTACGTGGTTCGGGACGGCGAACTGGTGAGGGTCCGATAAGTGGCACAGCCGACTGCTGCTGACGTGATTGCGCTGGCCCGAGTGTGGGCGCAGGACACGGCGACGACTGCCCCTGCGGTGAGTGACGCCGAGGCGGTTTCGTTGCTCGCGGACGTGTTGCTGCGCTTTGAGGGCGACAACGCGATCAAGACGCAGCTTCTGGCGGCTTCCACCAGCGGCCTGACGTTCGCGGCTGGGGACACGGTCAAGACGACCTCGGTGGACGTGGGGGAGTTGGTGGCCGCCCACCCGTCCGACACGACGCCGTAAACACGCTCCAGACGCCCGCCCTTGCCCTGTGGACGGTCCGCGAGATGCTGGACCGCTACGAGGACACGGGCGGCGGGACGAGCGCCACACGGGCCTCTGAGTTCGAGGCGTGGGCGTGGGAGAAGGTGCCGAGGGGACGGAGTCGGAGAAGGCGCGGGTGTACGTGTACCCGCCCTTGAACCGGACGCGCAGCCTGACGGTTCGGAACGCGGCTTACAACCTTGTGACGGCGACTTCTACGACGGTGGACCTGAACCCGCGCGACCTGCGGCTGGTGGCTCGGTTCCTTGCGTGGGAGATGGCGCGGCTGCACACGCGGGACGAGGGGTTCCTGAACCAGATTCTCGCGCCGATCCCGAAGAAGATTCTGGAGGCGCAGTTTGAGTCGGCCCGCAAGGGGGGGTTCAACGTGAACTCGGTCCAGCAGACGGGCTACCTGAATGGCTGAGGTCCTGACCTTCGGCCCGTTCACGCGGTCTGTGTCGTCCGTGGAGGCGCACCTTGCCCCTGCGGAGTGCATCGCTGCGGGGTCGCAGAACTACCTCGTGGACCCTGTGGCGGGCGGGGCGTTCAAGCGGTCGGGTGTGACGAACGCGACGGGCGACACGATCAACGGGACGACTGGCAGGTGCCTGAACGGCATCCTGGAGTCGGCTCCCGAGTACGTTCCGTGCCGTCTGCGGTCTTTCAAGTCGGACGCCTTGGCGGATGGTGCATCGGGCGGGTACCCAACGCCATCGGTGCTATACCGGCGCGAGGCGTCCGCAACTACGTGGCCTGCGGTGGACGACGGCGTGTTTGGTACGGACTACGTTCGGCGCGCGAGCGCGAACTACGTGCTGCTGTCGGAGTTTGGGAGCAACTGCTATCCGACGGGTGGCGGGCTGTTCCTTGGTGGGGCTACCGCCCCGAAGTACAAGGTTGCGCCGTTCTGGTATGAGAGCGGAGATGGCGGCTACTCGCGAGGTGCGACGGAGTTCACGCGCCGATTCGTGGCGAGCGGTTCGTGGGACACGATGGACGCTGGGCGGTGGCGCTACTACCCCAACCTGCGCGGAACACCGCTGCGGTGGGATGGCGGGTGCAACGACAGCAGTTCCAGCATCAGCAACGACATTCGCGTGATCCCGACGGGGCCGATGCCTCCGGCGTGGATGCCGACCGTGACGGCGGGGTCCAGCACTGGCACGCGGACGTCGGCCTATCCGTGGACGGCTGGCGATGCCTTCTACTACTCGCTGATCTACCAGTTTGAGGACGGCAGCTATAGTGCCCCGGTGATCCCACGCGTCCCGAATGGGACGCTTGCTGGCGGGTACGGCTGGTTCGTGCTGGGGACGCCGGGGGCGACGACCTACTACCAGACCATCGAGTGGTCGAACATCCCCATCGGGCCTGCGGGAACGGTGGCGCGCGTGCTGCTGCGGTCGCGCAAGATGGCGATGACGGCCGCTACCAGCCTCGTGACGGTGGACATCTCGGACCTGCGCGTGTGCGGCGTCTTGAAGAACAACACGCAGAAAACGTTCAGAGACTCGCTGGCGGACGACGACGGCCTGCTGCTGAACGAGGACGTGGTGCGGTTCGACACCATCGTGCCTCCGCGCGCCCGCTACATCGGCACGGGAGACAACCGCTGCATCGTGGGCTACACGCTGCCGAACCAGCTTGCCATCCAGTTGGCCGCGGCGGGTCGGCGCGGACTACGGCAGAACATGGATGACGACAGCGCGACATGCCTGGCGCGACCTCTGCCATCTACCGCATCACGGCGACTGGTTTGGAGCTGTCTCTGGCAAACGGCGGGACGGTTGCCGCTGCCCTGACGGTGGACTGGGCGACCTATCCTACGTTGCAGGATGTGGTGGACAAGATCAACAGCACGACGGTGATAGCGACTGTGTACGGCCAGTGGCGGGCACAGTTGGCTCCCGGCGTGGACCCGTCCGCCAAGAGCGAGAACCTCGCCCGCACGACTATCACGAGCGTGAGCAGCACGAGCGCGGCATCTAACGACGCTCATCGTGGACGACGCGACGTACGACGCGGTCCCCATCGGGGCTACATCTACGACTCCAAAGCCAAAGTGAACGGCCTGTACGTCACGGCCAAGCTCGGCGGGGTGTCGGGGTCCAAGACGCTCCAGTTGAGCGCGGCGGGTAGCGGGGCAGGTTGCGATGCGGCGCTGGTGTTCTACGCGGATTGCGGTGACACGGCGTGCTCGACTGCGGTTGCGTCCAGCAAGGGCTGGATTCGCGCCTTTGCTTCCAGCCTGCCTGCCTACGTGTATTTCAAGCGCAGCGCGCTGGTGGGCTACGACAAGCCTGCCAAGGACCGCCTGTACTTCACGTCCAGCAGTCCGGGCGCGGCGAGCACGGGCGTCTCGCTGGCGGCGAACCTGTGGGTGGCGAGCAACCGCCGCGACGGCGTGAACAACCCGGGCCAGGTGATGGGGATTGTGGACATTCAGGGTGCGGCGGTGATTGCGTACCGCAAGCGCATCGCCCTGTTCATCAACGAGCGTGGCAGCAACACGGCAGAGGACTTCGACTGCCGCGTGCAGACGATCAACGACTCGCGCGGGTGCATCTCCCCGTGGAGCGTGGTGAGCGTGAACGGCTGCGCGGTGTACGCGACGAACGTGGGTCTGGTGGCGACGGACAAGAGCAAGCGGGAGATCGGGCTGACGGCAGACCTCTACCAGCCGATTCGCGGCAAGGGGAACATGAGTTACGAGTTCCCGAAGTGCGTAGCGGCTGCTGCGTCGGACTCGCCGGACTGCTGGATGGCGGGGGCGTCGTGGGGGAACCGGCTGGTGTACTCGTACCGGTACTCGGCGAGTATCTACGGGTTCAGCGTGTACGACTTCTCTCGTGGGACGGACGCCTTGGGGCTGGAGTCGTTGGCGAACCCCGACTCTCGGCAGCCCTACGGGTGGTCGAGCCTGTGCAGGCTCCAGAACGGCGTGACGGCGATGGGGCCGAGGGCGATTGGGGCGGTGAGCGCGAGCGACGGCCTGCGGCTCTACGGGGCGATGAACGACAACAACGGGACGGCGGACGGCCGCGTGGACCAGATGTTCACCGGGGCCGACGGACAACGGCTTCGCGATCTCGGCCTCGCTGTTGAGCAAGGTGGTGGTGGAGGCAGAACACGCGCCTCTCCGCGCAGAACATGACGGTGCTGAGCAAGACCGTGAACGCTCGACGGCGGTGACGGTGACGCGCGGGCGAGCGGCAGCACCCCGAGCTACACGCTGGAACGCGAGCGGGTTTGGACTACATGCGGAAGAGATCGAGTTGACGCAGGCGGCGCAGTCCTGCGGAGATGTGCTCGCTCCAGGTGAGCGACAACGATGTGACCGTCGGCGGCCTTCTGTGGCGCATTGACGTGGACGTGGAAGTTCTACCGACGGTTTGAAGCAGTCGCGACATGGGGGGGGGGTAGGAAGGCTCTATGGCTGACTCGTTTGACACGGAAGATGACGCCTACATGGCTGCGATCAAGGGAGCGCGTGGCGGTCGGACGAGCGGCGGCACGGGCACGGGTCCGGGCGGCGGCTTCGGCGGCGCGTTCGGCGGCGGCGGCTCCGGCTTCTTCGGCGGGGGTGCTGGCGGGTTTGGTGGGGACATGATGCAGCCGAAGCGGAAACTGATGGCGCAGGGGGCGAACGGGTCTATCCCGCTCTCCTACACGCCGACGAAGGACACGGTGCCTGCGATGCTGTCTCCGGGGGAGTACGTGATGAACAACCGGGCGATGCAGCTTCCGGGGGCGAACAACCTGATGTCCGCGATGAACGCGATTGGCAACGGCGGGTACAGCGAGGGCGGGATGGTCTTGGACCCGCAGACGCTTATCAAAATCCTGACCATGCTGGCCGAGTTCGCGGGCGGTGGCGAGCACATGGGCGGCGAGGACTCCGGCGAGGGGGCGTGCCCGACGTGTGGGCAGGAGCACGGGCAGGAAGGCATGCCCGGGATGGCCTGCGGCGGGAAGGTCCAGCACTACGCCTTCGGTGGTCAGGTGCAGGGCCAGCAGAGCGGATTCCGCCAGCAGGGCCTAGGAGCGCCAAGGATGCCACAGCAGGGCTTCCGAGGCTCCAGCATGGGCCAGAAGCCTCGGATGGGCGGCGGCGGCTTCTACGGGAAGCCTAGGCCGTCTGCCACGCCGACGCCTCCGGCGCAGCCGATGCAGCCGGGAACGGGTAACGTGACGCCGCAGATGAGTGTTCCGGGGCAGACGCAGTTCGGGCCGGGCTTCGGCGGCTCGGGAGACACGACGGGCGGGAACGCTTTCCAGCAGAGTCTCTACGATCTGCTGAACCAGTATGGGGCGACGGGGATGTTCAGCCCCGAGGGCAACCAGCGGATGATGCAGGCGGTGCAGTCGGAGGCGACCTCCAACGCGGACGCGATGCGGGCGCGGCAGCAGAACCAGATGGCGTTGGGCGGGATGGACGCGGGGCAGGCGGGTTCCTACGCGATGCAGCAGCAGTTGCGCGGGCAGGGGGACATCGCCAATGCGCTGAACTCGGCGCAGTTGGGGCAGTTGCAGGCGCAGGACAAGTTCGGGCGCGACCTGTTCGGCCAGGTGTCGGGATTCAACACGGACGCTTGGAAGGCGTGGAACGACTACGTGCATCAGCAGCGGCTGGGGGGTTAGCCGTGGCCTACGAGGGAAACAGGTACGCGGGGCTGAACCGTGG
>JADJVV010000029.1 GCA_016710435.1 Hyphomicrobiales bacterium
CAGAATGTCAAAACGGGAGGGGGGGGCTATGAGCAGGCCACGCAAGCCGTCCGGGCTGAAGCTGGTGACGGGTACCGACCGCAAGGACCGCCGCAACGATGGCGAGCCCGAGCCGCTGCTGCTCAACGACCTGGCGCCGCCTGCGCATCTTGCGCCGCGCTCTGCCGCCGTGTGGTCCGAGGTGGCGCCGATGTTGCGCCGCATGCAGGTGCTGACCGAGGCCGACGTGCTGGCGCTGGAGTTCCTGTGCGATGCGGTGGCCGACTACCGCCTGGCGCGTGAGACATGTGGAGACGACTTCGTGGCGCACTCGCACAAGGGCAGCCAGATGCTGAGCCAGTGGTTTGTGGCCAAGCTGACGGCCAAGAAAAGCGCCGAGTCGATCATGGGCAAGTTCGGGATGGACCCGGCCAGCCGATCGCGCGTGATGGTCAACCCCCAGCAGGATCTGTTCGGCCAGCAGGCCGGCGGCACCGGCCGATTCTTCAATGACCGCGGCAACCACTGAAGCGCCGAAGGCTGAGCGCCGGCGCCCGCCGCGGCGCCAGGCTGCGCTGGACCGCGCCACCGCCTACGCGCACGACGTGCTGGCTGGGCGCATCATCGCCGGGCCGCATGTGCGCGCCTCCTGTGGGCGCCACCTGGCCGACCTGGAAACCGCGGCCGACCGCGGCCTGCGCTTCAGCGTGCAGCTGGCGGCGGACGCCATCGCGTTCTTTGAAGAAGTGCTCTGCCTCAACGGCGGCGACTACGAAGGCAAGCCATTCATCCTGCAGCCGTGGCAGGCGTTCATCGTGGGCAGCCTGTACGGCTGGCAGCGGTACGAAGAAAAGCTGGCCGACTGGGTGCGCCGCTACCGCGTGGCCTACGTGGAAACCGGCAAGGGCAGCGGCAAAAGCCCGCTGGCTGCCGGCGTAGGCATGAAGGGCCTGACGGCTGACGGCGAAAGCCGCGCCGAGGTCTACGCCGCGGCCACCAAGAAGGACCAGGCCATGGTGCTGTTCCGCGATGCGGTGGCCATGTTCCAGCAAAGCCCTGAACTGCGCGCCCGCCTGACGCCCAGCGGCGTGGGCGAAAACGTCTGGAACCTGGGCTACCGATCAACCGGCAGCTGGTTCCGCCCCATCAGCGCAGACGATGGCCAGAGCGGCCCGCGTCCTCACATCGCGCTGATCGACGAAGTGCACGAACACAAGACCGCCCAGGTGGTGGAGATGATGCGCGCCGGCACCAAGAGCCGGCGGCAGGCGCTGATCTTCATGATCACCAACAGCGGCGCCGGCAAGACCACGCCCTGCGGCATCTACCATGACTACGCCTGCGACGTGGCTGCCGCGCGCCGCGTGGACGATGCGTTTTTCAGCTACGTCTGCGGCCTGGACGAAGGCGAAGACCCGCTGCACGATGAGGCCTGCTGGCCCAAGGCCAACCCCAGCCTGCAGCTGGCCAACCTGCCAGGCCTGCAGTACCTGCGCGAGCAGGTGACCGAAGCCCGCGGCATGCCGGCCAAGGAAGCCATCGTGCGCCGGCTCAACTTCTGCCAGTGGACGGCGGCCATCAACCCGTGGCTGAGCGCTGCCGTGTGGGAGCCTTGCCAGCAGGACTACGCCGAAGACGAACTGCGCGGCCGGCGTGCCTATGCCGGCCTGGACCTTTCCAGCACTACCGACTTAACCGCTTTTGTGCTGCTGGTGGAGCCCGCCGCCGAAGGCGACCCGTGGAGCGTGCTGCCGTACTGCTGGCTGCCCGAGGAAGGCATGCAGGACCGCTGCAACCGCGACCGCGTTGACTACGCCACATGGGCCAAGCAGGGCTATCTTGAAACCACGCCGGGCCGCGCCATCAGCAAGCGCCATGTGCTGCAGCGCGTGGCTCAAATCTGCTCGCGCTTTGACGTGCAGAGCATCGCGGCCGACCGCTGGCGCATGGCGGACTTCAAGCAGATCGCCGAGGACGAAGGCATCAACCTGCCGCCCATGCTGGACTTCGGCCAAGGCTTCAAGGACATGAGCCCGGCGCTGGACGCCTTCGAAACCGCGGTGATGAACCGCACGCTGCGCCACAACGGGCACCCCGTGCTGACCATGTGCGCCGCCAATGCCGTCACGGACAGCGACCCCGCCGGCAACCGCAAGCTCAACAAGATCAAGGCCACGGGCCGGATCGACATCGTGGTGGCCGCGGTGATGGCATACGCCAGCGCTGCGTCAGACATCGCGCCTGCCAACCTGGACGAGTTCCTGAACTCGCCACTGATCGGCTGACAATGGCCCTACTTGACAGCATCCGCGGCTGGTTTGGCCGCGCCGGCGCGATGGGTGAACGGGCCGGCGCACAGGCCAGCATCCCCAGCATGGCGCTGGTGCCCGACACCGCCAACATCGGCGCCGATGCGGCCCTGCAGATCAGCACCGTCTGGGCCTGTGTGGAGCGCCGCGCCAGCATCATTGCCAGCCTGCCGCTGTTTGCCTACACCCAGGCCGGCAACGGCATGAAGGAACTGGCCCGCGCCAGCAGCCTGTACGGCTTGCTGCACAACAGCCCCAATGCGCGGATGACGCCTTACGAATTCTGGCGGGCCATGGTGATGAACCATGACCTGCGCGGCAACGCCTACGCGCGCATCGAACGCAACGCCGCCGGCGAAGCCACCGCGCTGTGGCCCATGCCGGCTGACCAGGTGACGCCCATCGTGCTGAACGATGGCGCCATGGTGTACCAGTACCAGATCGACAGCGACCTGGCCATCATCGCGGCGGCCAACGTGCTGCACCTCAAGGGCCTGGGCAACGGCACCACCGGGCTGTCGAAGCTCGAATTCATGCGGGCCACCACCGACGAAACTGCCAAGGCGCAGACCAGCGCCGCCAAGATATTCGGCAGCAGCGGCAAGCCCACCGGCGTGCTGATGATCGACCGCGTGCTCAAGCCCGAACAGCGCGAAGCCCTGCAGCTGCGCTTTGCCGAGATGGCCAGCGGCAATACCGCCCGGCTGTACGTGCTAGAAGCGGACATGAAGTACCAGCAGCTCAGCATCAGCCCCGAAGACCAGCAGCTGCTGGAGACGCGGCGCTTCAGCGTCGAGGAAATCTGCCGCTGGTTTGACGTGCCGCCCGTGCTGGTGCACCACGCCAACGTCACCACCTGGGGCAGCGGCATTGAACAGATCGTGGCCGGCTTCCACAAGTTCACCGTGCGGCCGATGCTGGTCAGCATCGAGCAGGCGGTGACCAAGCGCGTGATGACATCGCAGCAGCGCGCCACCATGAGCGTGGAATTCAACTTCGAAGCCCTGCTGCGTGGTGATCCAGCCGCACGCGCGCAGTTCTACGCCACCGGCCTGCAAAACGGCTACATCACCCGCAACGAAGTGCGACAGCTTGAAAACCTGCCGCGCGATGCCAGCCCGCAGGCTGACGCGCTGACCGCGCAGACCAACCTGGTGCCGCTGGCCCAGCTTGGCAAGGCCAGTGAACCCGTGGCCGACACTGATCCGCAGAGCCTGGCCGCCGCGGTGGCCATGACCATCAACAAGGCCGCGCAGGAAGACGGAGCCCAGCGCCGCCATGCCGAGATCGTGGCCGCGCTGCGTGACGCCAACAACCGGCCGGCCGCGCCGGCGGCAGCAGCAGTTTCTCGCCATTCACCTGCTCACGCACTAGGAGCCGCACCATGCTGATGCGCAAGCACATCAACCTTCAGGATGCCGTCATCAAGATGGACGGCGACAGCGGCAGCTTCGAAGGCTACGCCAGCGTCTTCGGCGGGGTGGACAGCTACGGCGACACCATCGTGCGCGGCGCGTTCGAAAGCACGCTGCGCAACAACGGCAAGCCCAAGATGTTCTTCAACCACGAATGGACCATGCCGATCGGCAAGTGGACCACCGTGCGCGAAGACGACCACGGCCTGTATGTGGCCGGCGAACTGACGCCGGGCCTGAACGTGGCCAGCGAAGTGCGCGCCGCCATGAAGCACCAGACGCTGGACGGGCTGAGCATCGGCGGCTTTCTGAAAAAGGGCGACTATGACGAAACCGAAGGCGGGCGCGTCATCCGGCGCTGGTCCAGCCTGGTGGAGATTAGCCCGGTGGTTTTCCCGGCTGACGCCGCGGCCCGGGTTGACCTGGGCAGCGTCAAGGGAAGCGCCGACCTGGCCGAAGCCATTGAAGAAATCAGCAGCGTTCGTGAACTTGAGAGCTTTCTGCGGGATGCAGGCGGCCTCACCAAAGGGGCCGCCGTAGCGCTGGTGTCCCGCGCCAAGGTGGTGATGGGACTGCAGGGGGAGCCTGCACCCGACACACCCGAGGCGAAACAACTGCAGCTGCTTGGCGTGCGCATGAGGCTCGCCGCGTTGGCCGCATAGGCGCGCATTCCGCAACCGCAACACAGCCGCCCGAGGGCGGTTTTTTCATTCCCTGAAAGGTAGCAGCATCATGTCTCTCGAACTCATCCTGAAGGCCTGCGAAGGCATCGAAACCAAGCTCAAGACCGTCAGCGAAAAGGCCGACGGCGAGATCGCCACGCTGGGCAAGGTCACCGCCGACACCAAGACGGCAATGGAAACCCTGGGCACTGAGCAGCGCGTGCTGGCTGACCGCATCCAGCAGTTGGAACAGCGCGCCACGCCCGTGGAAGGCGCCAAGGCCAAGGAAGACAGCTGGGGCGCCCAGCTGATCAAGGCCAAGAGCTATGAAGCCTTTGCCGGCGGGCACACCAACAAGCTGCGCGTGGAAGTGAAGAACACGCTCACCGGCAGCGACAGCAACGTGGCGCCAGCCCGCGCGCCCGGCGTGGTGAGCGGCGCCTTCCAGCCGCTGACGCTGGAGAGCTTCCTGCCCAGCATGAACACCGCCAGCAACGCCATCGAGTTCACGCGCGAAAACGTGTTCACCAACAGCGCGGCAGAAGCGGCTGAAGGTACGCAGAAGGCTGAATCCGCGCTGACCTGGACGCTGGTCAACATGCCCATCAGCACCGTGGCGCACTGGATCAAGATCAGCCGCCAGCTGGCCGCTGACAACAGCGCGCTGGCCAGCTACGTGGACACCCGCATGCGCTACGGCGTCAACCTGAAGGTGGAAACGCAGCTTGGCGCCGGCGACGGCGTGGCGCCCAACATCAGCGGCGTGCTGGACAGCGGCAACTTCACCGCGCACGGCTACACCAATGCCGCGTTGACGGCCATCAGCGCCACGTTCAAGAAGCTGATCCTGATCCGCAAGATGCTGGCCGACACCTGGGCGGCTGGCTTCCCGGCTGACGGCATTCTGCTGAACCCGGCCGACTGGGCCACGATCGAGATCGAGCTGCTGACCACCGCAGCCGGCCAGCAGCTGTACAGCGTCAGCGATGGCGGTGTGCCGCGCTTGTTTGGCGTGCCGGTGATCCAGAGCATCGGCATGACGGCCGACAACGTGGCCGTGGGCGCCTTCGGCCAGGCCTACATGATCCACAACCGCGAAGGCGTGGTGGTGGAGATGTCCGACAGCGACAGCGACAACTTCACCAAGAACCTGATCACCATCCGTGCCGAGCGCCGCCTGGCGCTGGCCACGGAGCGCCCGGCCGCGGTGCGCGCTGGTGACCTGACGCCGGCCTAAGCCCGGAGGGGCCGGCCGCAAGGCTGGCCCCGTACACCATGCAGGTTCAGATCAAGTTCACCAAGCCCGGCGCGTCTTCGGTGTTTGGCGCCTTTGCGCCGGGCGACCTGCTGCGCTGCAGCGCAGACGCTGCGCGGCACTTTGTGGAAGACGCGGCGTGCGCGGTGTACGTGCAAGCCCAGGCAACCGCCGAAGCCCCAGTACAGCCGCCGGCACTGAAGGCGCGCAAGCGCGCCGTAAAGGAATAACGTGGCCACCATCCAGCTGCTTCACCAGTTCAACGGCTACAAGCCCGGGTTCTATGACTTCGGCGCGGTTGAAAACGCGCGGCTGATCGCGCTTGGCCTGGCGCGTGACTGGACTGTCGAGTCCGATGGCGGGCAGTCGTTTGACGACATGCTGACGGCCGGTGAAGTGGCGGCAACCCGAGCACTGGTGTCAGGGGGTTGGAATCGAAAAACAATTGCACAACTGCTGGAGGCTGGCACTTTCTACATCGCGCACGATGGCGCTGGTCAGTACGAGTGCGAGTCGTACACGCCACGGGCGTATAGGGCTGCCGCGATGGCTGGCGCTTCGGCGGCCATCATCCCTGATGGGTGCAATTGGCGCACCACGACTGACGGCGCGCTGATTGACGCGCATTCAGACCTTCTGAACACTACAGTAAATGGCGCGGCCTGGACCGATGGCGGGGCTGTCAACGCGACAGCTATAACCAAAGCTGCCGCCCGCGCCATAACGATCAAAGGCAGCGCCTGTTACCCATTCGGCGGCTTGGATAGTGTCGGCCTGGTTGATCTCGATGCGTTCCTATCTGCGGTTGGTGGGCTGGTGCCTCATGCTCCAGAGCCGAAAACGCTGGCGGGCGCTCAGGCAACGATGCGCGAATACCCTCTGCACGGGTTGCAGCCGTATTCGCTTGTCAACTTCAACAGCGTAGTCGGCGCCTACGGCACCATCGGGCCGCAGTTTCGTGCTGCCGGGTTCACGCATATTGGGTATATCCTTGCTTCAGGTGAGCACGCCAGTTTTAGCGGCGCAACCGCCGCCGCCCTACTGGCTGCTGGCGTGAATTGGGTGGTTCTGGACCGCCTACAAGCGCAGGCGATCAGTTGTGCCGTCACGGCAAAGGCTGCGGGGCTGTATGTTCTCGTGTGGAGCGTCTGGCGACAAAGCCATATAGACGCTTTCACCGCTGGCACGGTGGACGCATGGGCAGTCGAAACACCACGATACCTGGCCCGCGCTCCTGGCGCGGTTGGGTTGCTGCGGACAAACTTTCCTGCCGGCGTGCCTGGGTCCGGTTGGATAGCGTTCAACGATTCAAATAACGCCGATGGGCGCGGCGTCCCTTCTCCTGCAACGGCGGGATATTGGAGGTGGGCACCCGCTGCATCGTCTGGATCGCGAGGGTGTCTTATCGGTTCGCTTGTCCCTGCAGGCGCGATGCCTGAGCGGTACACGATCACGGTGCCGTTTACGGTTGTGTCGCGCGGAACGACAGATAAGCGTTGGGGTCTAATGTTCGCAATGGGCACCAACGACGAAGGCGCGGACCTTGAAAACGGGTCTACAAAATTCGTTGGATGGGGCATTCAGATTCGCCACTCAAACGCAGTCGATGGGACTGGATCAAACGGCGATCTGCGATACCGCAATGTGTCGTCGGGTGGTGTGCTTGGCAGCGTCACGTCGCAGGCTCTGTCAGGGCTCATCACCGATGGGATGTCGTGCACGCTGACAATACAGGTAACTCCCACCCAGGTCATTGCGTCCCTGTCAGGCGGCGTTACGGGAACGCTGACGATGACTGACTCCACCACGCGGGGCAAGTACCCCAGCATCGGCGTGATGGGCGGCATTGCTGGCGCCGTGATAGACCATGGCAACGTGATCATTACGCCCAACTGATCCCATCCCCTGCCGGTACACCTGACAACATGCTGCGCCGCACCGTTCATGCCGTGCTGGTGCTGCTGGCGGTCATCCCGTGGGTGATCGGCCTGGCCGGCTTTGGTGTGGCGCTGCTCCTGGTCCTGTTGGCCGACTGGGCATGGCCCAAAGCCACATGGGGCAACTGCTGGTCCTTTGTTGGCCCGCGCTGGTTCAAGCACGGCGGGTACATCTGCGCACGCCCAGCCGATGGCGTCAGGTTGCTCGGCAAATTCTGGATTCCGCACGCCTTCTGGATGCCAGAGATCGGAGCGGACGCCAGCATCCAGCAGACCGTGCCGGATCACCGATCAAACGCGCAGTGGCTGCCGTGGCGTGTCCTGTACTTCCCTTACCGTGTGATCCGCAAAGAACGTGCGCACAACTCCAACTGGGCCGATCTTTAGCCCGTGTTTCACCAAGCCAATGAAGGTCCAGCAATGAGCCTGACCCTGATCACAGCGCCGGCGCTGGAGCCCATCACGCTGTCCGAAGCCAAGCTGCACTTGCGCGTTGACAGCACGGACGAAGACGCGCTGATCACCAGCCTGATCGTCGCCGCGCGGCGCCTGGCCGAGCATCAGATGGGCCGCGTGCTGATCACGCAGACTTGGGAACTGAGGCTTGATGAATTCCCGGATGATGACATCGATCTGCCCATGGCTGGCCTGCTGGGCATCACGTCGGTCAAGTACCTGGACGTGGCCAACGTCGAGCAGACCGTAGCGCCGGGCAACTACACGCTGGACGCCGCCGTGACGCCTGCCCTGGTGCGGCTGGCTGCCGGCGCCAGCTGGCCCGGCACCTATGCGGTGGCCAATGCGGTGAAGGTGCGCTTCACGGCCGGCTACGGCCCCGCGGCTGCCGACGTGCCGGCCAATGTGGTGGCATACATCAAGCTGCAGATCGGCGCGCTGTACCGGCACCGCGAAGCGTTTGCCGCCGGCGTGCAGGTGGCCGAGCTGCCCAACCGCTTCACGGCCGCGCTGCTGGACGGTGAAAGGGTCTACCTGTGAACATCGCCGCCGGGCTGATGGACCAGCGCATCACGCTGCAGGCGCCCAACGCCAGCGTGGACAGCCTGGGCCAGCGCGTGGAAACCTGGGCCACCGTGGTGGCGCTGTGGGCCAACGTGCAGCCCCTGCGCGGGCGTGAGTTCTTTGCCGCCGGCGCCATCAACAGCGAAGCGCAGGTGCGCGTGCGCATCCGCTACCGGGCCGGCGTGACGGCCGCCATGCGCGTGCTGTGGAAGGGTGTGCCGCACGCCATCGTGGCCGAACCGGTGGACGTGAACGGTGGCCGCCACACGCTGGAGCTGCTGTGCAGCGCCGGCATCCGCGACGGGGCCGCGCCATGATTAGCGCCAAGGTGCGCGGCATACCGGACCTGAAGGCCGCGCTGGCCGGCATCGTGCCCAAGCTGCGCGTGCGGGCCCTGCGCAATGCGCTGGCGGCTGGGGCGCGTGTGGTGCAGCGCGTGGCGCGTGCCAACACCCCGGTGCTCAACGCCGCCAGCGTACCGGTGCGCAAGGGGTGGCGCAAGCCCGGCACCGTGCGCAAGGCCATCAGCGTGCGCACCAGCAAGATCGCGCGGCGCAAGGGCGATGTGGGCGTTTTCGTGAACGTGCGGCCTTCCAAGCGCGGCCAGCGTGGCGCCCGCAACCCGAATGACCCGTTTTACTGGCGCTGGCTGGAGTTTGGCGCCAAGCACATGCGCGGCAGCAACTTCCTGCAGGCTGGGGCCCAGCGCTTGAATGAGGCGCTGCAGGTCTTCAAGCACGCCATCGGCCCGCAGATTGCCAAGCTGAACAAACCCAAGGCACCCGCGCCATGACCGTCGAAACCGACTTCCGCGCCCTGCTGGCCGCGCACGCGCCGCTGACGGCGCTGGTGGGTGCCCGCATTGCCCTGAACGCGGTGCCCGAAGGCAGCGCCTTCCCGCTGGTGGTGTTTGCCGCACAGCACACGCCCACGCTGGGCCTGGACGGCACGCTGCTGGCGCACCAGGCCACGCTGGATGTGCAGTGCTGGGCCGAGACGGCCGCCGCGGCGGATGCCGTGGCCGACGCGGTGGTGGCTGCCGCCGCGCTGGCCCCATCTGCCCGCGGCTGCGCGCTGCTGGGCCGCACCACTACGCACGACCCCGAGGTGGGCAAGGACGGCACCACGCTGAGCTTTGACTGGTGGGCCGTGTAGCCACTGCAGACGCCTGTACACCACCCCCGCGGGGCCGCCACGTTGCAAGACGGGCGGCCCCGCTGCTTTTCTCACCGCAACCGGCCTTGTGGCCATTCACTGAAAGGAAGCCATCATGGCAAACGTCAAAGGCCGCAACGTCAAGATCGAGATTGCGGCAACCTACGCGGCACCCAAGACGGTGACCGCCGTCACCCTGGCCAACCCCGGCGTGGCCACCAGCGCCGCACACGGCATGGCCAACGACACCGTGGGCTACTTCAGCAGCGTGGGCGGCATGGCCCAGCTGGAGGGGCAGGCCTGCCGGGTCAAGAACCAGGCGGCAAACACCTTCGAGCTGCAGGGCCTGAACACCACCAACTTTACCGCCTTCACGTCGGGCAGCTTCACGCCGGTGGCCACCTGGGCCACGCTGGCTGAATCGACCGCCTATGACATCGGCGGCGGCGCGGCCGACAAGCTGGACGTGACGACGCTGATCGACATCGTGAAGAAGGAAGAGCAGGGCCTGCTGCCGGTGAGCAACGTGTCGTGCGAGGTCATCGCGCAGGACACGCCCAGCGCGGCCATGCAGCTGCTGGAAGCCGCCGTGCAGAGCCAAGGCGCGGTGGTGGTGCGCATCACGCTGCCCAACGGCGCCGTGCGCATCTTTTACGGTGAGCCCAGCCTGCCGGGTGAAAGCGTGCAGGTGGGCGCGGTTGGCACCGGCAGCCTTGACTTCACGGCCAAGGGCTTTGTGCTGAAGCTGGCCGCCTGACGTGGCCACCGAGGTGCAGGCGCTGCTGGCCCGCATGGCCGCGCAGCGCGAAGCCTGGGCCGAGCTGGGCGGCGGCAAGAAGCTGCAGTACCGCCGCCCGCCCGAGGTGGAATTGCCGCGCCTGATGGGCGGCGTGGGGCTGGAGCACGTCACCCAGTACGCCTGCGGGTGGGAAGGCTTCACTGAGGCTGACCTGCTGGGCGCGGGCATTGGCGGCAGTGACGCGGTGCCCTTCCACCGCGACCTGTGGGCCGCCTACGCGGCCGACCATGCCGAGGATGTGGCCGCGGTGTCGCAGGCCATGGCGCAGACCGTCACCGTCTACCTGCAGCGCAAGGCGGACGTGGCAAAAAACTCGCAGGCATCCTCGACCTAGAACCCGGTGTCGAGTATGAAGGCGATGACCTGCCGCGCGCCGGCGCTGAAGACCTGCTGGCCTTCAAGGTGTTCAACCTGCTGGCCAACGGCATGGGCGGCATCGATTGGGCCGGCCTGCCACTGGTGTGCGGCTGGCTGGGCGTGGACGACGCCGAAGGGCTGATGCAGCGCCTGGCGCTGATCAAGGCCCACCGCAAGGCAGACGAAAAGGACCAGCCGCATGGCACTGGCAACGCTCAGCATTGACCTGGTGGCGCAGCTTGCGTCACTGCAGACCGGCATGGACAAGGCCGGCCGCATTGCGGAAAAGCAGGCCGCGCAGATTGAGGCGCGCTATGCCCGCATGTCGGCGCTGGCCGCCAGCGTGGGCGCGGCGCTGGGCGGAGCCATCTCGATCGCCGGCATCACGCAATTCTTGCGCAGCACCATCGACGGGGTGGACGCGCTGAACGACTTGAGCGATGCCACCGGCGCCAGCATCGAGAACATCAGCGCGCTGGAAGACATTGCCGCGCGCACCGGCACCACGATGGACACCGTGGGCAGCGCGCTGGTCAAGCTCAACAAGGTGCTGGCCGAGGCCGACCCCAACAGCCCCATGGCGCGGGCGCTGCAGGCCATCGGGCTGAACGCCACCGAACTGCGCAAGCTGGACCCAGCCGAGGCCCTGCGCCGCACCGCCGTGGCGCTGGCCGGCTATGCCGACGACGGCAACAAGGCGCGGCTGGTGCAGGAGCTGTTCGGCAAGAGCATCCGCGAAGTGGCGCCGCTGCTGAAGGACTTGGCCGAGGCGGGCAAGCTCAATGCCACGGTGACGACGGAACAGGCCAAGGCGGCAGAGGAATTCAACAAGCACATCTTCGCGCTGCAGAAGGCCGCCACCGATGCTGGCCGGGCCGTGGCAGGCCCGCTGGTGGAGGCTTTGAACGATTACATATCCCGAATCACCCAGTCCGAGAATAAGACGCTGGAGTTCGTCAAGGCGCTGGGGTTCCTGAGCCTGCCGGGCGCAGTGGCTGCAGGCGTTGGCAAGCTGCTGGGCATCGGCGCCGAAGACATTGACCTGCTGCAGCAAGCGCAGAATGAACTGAAGTCGATCGAAGCCGCGCTGCAGCGGCAGGACATCAGCGAAGCGCGCCGCGCCGAGCTGGAAAACAAGCGCATCGGCCGCCTGCAGACCATTGCCAAGCTGCAGGCGCAAGCCTTCAGGCCATCGCAGAACTACGGCGATGCTTACCGGCCCAGCGTGCCCGGCATCCCCGAGGCGCCCAAGAAAACCGGCGGCGCGGCGCGTGAGCGTTCATTCGTCAGCAACAGCTTCGATCAGGCCACCATCGCCGCGCTGCGCGCGATGGAAGCCACTGATGCCAACAAGCTGCGCGAACTGAACCTGGCGCTGTCGGGCCTGTTTGAACTGCAGCGTGAGACACGCGGCGACCCCGTGGTGGTGCAGGCCATCGCCAAGGTGCGGGCGGAGATCGAGGCGCTGACCAACGCCCCCGTGCCGGACCCCGGGCCCACCAAGGCCTACGCCGACGCGCTGGCCGCGATGGCCGCCACACCGGTGGCGCAGATCCGCGAGATATCGGCCGCGCTGGATGAACTGTTCAAGCTGCGCAACGTAGGCATCGACAGCCCGGAGCTGGAAGCCGCCATCCAGGCGCTGAGCGACAAGCTGGCCGAGCTGAAGAAACCGCTGGCCGAGATCAACACCTTCGCGGCAGAAGCCGGGAAGAACATCCAGGACGCGCTGGGCGACAGCATTCTGAAGGTGATGGAAGGCAACACGGCAAGCATTGGGCGCATCTGGGTCGATATGCTGCGCCGTATGGCCGCACAGGCGGCCGCCGCACAGCTCGGCAAGTGGTTGCTGGGTGGCGACTACGGCAAGACGGGCCAGATCGGCGGCGCGGCTGGCGACCTGTTCAAGTGGTTCGGCTCATTGGGCACCCGCGCCGACGGCGGCCCCATGACGGCCGGGCGCCCGTACCTGGTGGGCGAGCGCGGGCCCGAGATCGTGGTGCCGCGCCGCGCCGGCACGGTGCTGCCAAACGGCGTGGGCATGGGCGGTGGCAGCCGCACCGTCAACGTCACCATCAACATGGCCGGCGGCAGCGGCGGCGGCCAAAGCACCGCGCTGCAGGCGGGCGAGGCGATCGGCCGCCAGGTGCGCCTGGCCCTGGCGCGCAACGGGTAAGCACAGATGGCCTTCTACGAATCCCCCCGCTTCCCGGACGCAATAGCCTACGGCGCGCTGGGCGGGCCTGAGTTCTTGACCACCGTGGTGGCCAGCGGCTCGGGCCGCGAGGCGCGCAACGCGGCCTGGGCCTACCCCAAGCACCGCTGGGACGTGAGCCAGGGCATCAACGGCCAGGCGGACTTCGAGACGCTGCGCGCGTTCTTCATGACCATGCGCGGGCGCTTCCACGCCTGGCGCTTCAAGGACTGGGCGGACTACACCGCCACGCACACCACGGGCGTGGTGACGGGCATCACGGCGACCACCTTTCAGCTGACGAAGCGCTACACCAGCGGCGCGCAGACGCTGGACCGCATCATCACCAAGCCGGTGACGGGCACGCTGGAGGTGAAGGTCAGCGGCGTGGTGACGGCGCACGCGGTGGACACCACCACGGGCGTGGTCACCATCGGCACGGCGCCGGCGGCGGCCAACGTGACCTGGGCGGGTGAATTTGACGTGCCCATGCGCTTTGACACCGACCGGCTGCAGGGCCGCATCGAGTCGCGCAACGCGCAGGCCGGGCTGCTGCACCTGTGGGACAGCATACCGATCGTTGAGGTGCGGGTGTGACCCGGACAATAGGCGCCGGGCTTCTGGCGCACATGCAAAGCGGCGCCACCACGCTGGCCTGGGGCCTGAAGGTGACGCGGGTGGACGGCACCGTGCTGGGCTGGACATCACACGACCGGCCCGCGGTGATCAGCGCCGTGACGTACAGCGCCGACCTGGGGCTGGACGTGGCCAGCCTGGTCAGCAGCGCGGGCTTTGCGGTGGACAACACCGAGATCAACATCCTGGCCGACGACGCGGTGATCACCCGCGCCGACATCATGGCCGGCGTGTGGGACGGCGCGGCGTTTGAGCTGTTCCAGTACAACTGGGCGGACCTGGCGCAGGGCCGCGATGTGCGCAAGGTGGGCAACTTTGGCAACGTGCGGCCGGTGCGCGGCGCCTACGTGGCTGAGCTGCGCGGCCTGCGCCAGCGGCTGCAGGCCAGCATCGGTGGCATTACCCAGGCCACCTGCCGTTACCGGCTGGGCGATGCGCGCTGCACCAAGGCGCTGGGCGCCTTCACCTTTGCCGGCACGTTGACGCACGTCACCAGCCAGCAGGTGGTGCGCGACAGTGGCCGCGCGCAGGCGGCGGGGTACTTCACCGCGGGCGTGATCACTTTCACCAGCGGGGCCAATGACGGCCTGCAGTTCAAGGTGAAGGCGCACGCGGCGGACGGCACCTTTACGCTGGACCTGCCGGCCGTGGCGGCGCTGGCGGTGGGCAACACCTACAGCGTGGTGGCCGGCTGCACCAAGCGCCTGGCGGAGGACTGCCGCGACAAATTCAACAACGTGCTGAACTTTGGCGGTGAACCGCACCTGCCCGGCATTGACCAGGTAACGGCGCCGCCGGTGACGTGATGGCAACCCGTGCACAAGTGGCCGCGCAAGCGCGCGGCTGGATCGGCACGCCCTTTGCGCACCAGCACCGCGCCCGCGGCGTGGGGGTGGATTGCGTGGGCCTGGTCATCGGCGTGGCGCGTGAGCTGGGCCTGGTGCCCGAAGGCTTTGACGTGACCGGCTACGCCAGCGTGCCCGACGGCCGGGCGCTGCCGGCGCAGTGCGCGGCGGTGATGCAGCCGATTGCCCGGGATGAGATGGGCGAGGGCGATGTGGTGCTGGTGGCCTGGAACGGCGGCCCGCCGCAGCACCTGGGCGTGGTGTGCACCTACCGCCACGGCGGCCTGGCCATGGTGCACGCCGACAACCGCGCGCACCGCTGCGTGGTGGAGACGCGGCTGCTGTTTGGCCGATCGATGTGTTTTGTGGGCGCGTTTCGCTTGCCTGGAGTAGTGGCCTGATGGGCAAGAACGTCTCCGCGATGACCGTCATCGCGTACGCCTACGGGGTGTACAGCGGCAACTGGTGGATGTTGGCCAGCGGCATGCTGAGCGACTACCAGACGGCCAACACCCAACTGGCCGGCCCGCGGCTGGACGACCTGAAGCTGCCGAAGTTCGAATACGGCAGCCCCATCCCGCGCGTGTGGGGACGCAACCGCCTGCCATCGGCCCCCATCTGGATGAGCAGCAAGCGGGAGATCAGCACCACCACCGGCGGCAAGGGTGGGCCTGAGCCCGAGGTCACGACCTACACCTACGAGTGCGACATCCTGTACCTGCTGTGCGACAACGAGATCGTGGCGGTGTCGCGCATCTGGGCCAATGGCGAACTGGTGTACACCGCGCTGGCCGATTCGGACGACACCAGCGCCGCGGCCAGCGAATTTACCGACAAGTGGACCGACCTGCGCGTGCATGTGGGCGGCCCCGCGCAGCTGCCCGACACGGTGTACGAAGCCGCGGTGGGCGTGGGCAACGCGCCGGCGTACCGCGGGCGCGGCACCGTGATGATCGAGGGGTTGCAGCTGGGCAACAGCGGCCAGGTGCCGGTGCTGACCTTCGAGGTGCTGACCAGCGCCACGGCCAACGGGCGATGGGTGGAAGCGGGCGAGAACCCCGCGCACACCTTTGCGCCCACATCGCAGCCGGTGCTGGAGTGGGGCTTTGGCACCGACGCCATTACCACCATGCCGGTGCTGGCGGGGCCCAACATCACGCTGGTGGGCAGCAACCCGGGCAGTAACCAGCACGTGGCTACCACGCAAGAGGCGGTGAACGGCGGCAAGCGGTACTTCGAGGTGATGATCAACGACGCCAGCAGTTCATCGGGCGAGCTGGGCTGGATCGTGGTGAAGGACTTTGCGGGCCACCGCTACGGCAGCAACTACAACGGCTACTTCACGGCCAACGGCACCAACCTGGGGGCGCCCGGCGACGGGCCGGCTTCCATCACCTGGCTGGGCGCCAACCGGGTGATGCAGTACGCCTTCGACCTGGACGCGGGCCTGATGTGGGTGGGCGCGGCCGGCGTGTGGCACGGCGTGGCCGGCATCGCCACCGACCCCGGCACCGGCACCAACGGCCAGGCCGCCGGCACGCTGACGCCCGCGGGTTGCACCATCGAGCTGACGGTGCAGGCCAACGGCCCCATCTTTGCGGCCAACCTGCGCACGGTGCGGACGGACTTTGCCTACCCCATCCCGGATGGTTTCACGCCCTGGGCCAGCGACGGCGGCGATGCAGACGCCTGGACGCCCGTGGACGTGCCGCTGGCCAACGTGGTGCAGGACTTGTGCGAGGCCGCGGGCGTGCCACCCGCGCAGGTGGACGTGGCGGCCCTGGCCGGGCTGACGGTGAGCGGCGTGCCGGTGACGCAGGTGTCCCCCGCGCGCAGCACGCTGCAGACGCTGGCGGCGGCCTACTACTTCGACTGCGTGGAGAGCGACAAGCTGTACTTCCGCCTGCGCGGCGCGGCGGCGGCGGCCACCATCCCGCACGACGACCTGGGCGCCGCACCCGACACCCCGGCCGATGGCGACCCCATGGGCCTGGAACGCGCCAACGACATCGAGGTGCCGGCCCGCTACGCGCTGCAGTACATCAACGTGCAGGACGACTATCAGGCCGGCACCGTGTACAGCGACCGCATCGTGTCGCAGAGCGAAGAAACGCGCACCACCACCGTGCCGGTGACGCTGCCGCCCGAGCAGGCGCAGGGCATCGTGGACACGCTGGCGCTGGACATGCGCATCGGCGCCACCACGCTGCGCCCGGCCATCGACACCACGCGCCCGCAGCTGGAGCCCACCGACGTGGTGCAGGTGGTGGACGTGGACGGCAGCACCTACCGCGCCCGCATCGTGCGCGAGAACTACGCCGGCGGCGTGCGCACGCTGGAATGCGTGCTGGACGACGCATCGGTGCTGGCCGCGGTGGGCATCACCGACGACACCAGCACACCCAACGTGAGCGTGGCCAGCTATTCGCTGAGCGACCTGCTGCTGCTGGACATCCCCATCCTGCGCGATGCGGACGACGCGCCGGGCCTGTACGGCCTGATGCGCCCGCGCTACACCACCGGCTGGGCCGGTGCGGTGCTGTTCATCAGCAGCGACGGGGCGGCCTACACGTCGGGCGACAAGGTGACGGTGGCGGCGGTGTTTGGCACCACCACCACCGCGCTGGGCGATTGGACGGGCGGCGCGGTGTTTGACGAGGTGAACAGTGTCACCGTCAACGTGGGCGCCGCCACGCTGGCCAGCGTGGCGCGCGACGCCATGCTGGAAGACGCCAGCCTGAATGCGGCGGTGGTCAACCACGAGCTGCTGCAGTACCGCACCGCCACGCTGGTGAGCGCCGGCGTGTACACGCTGAGCGGCCTGCTGCGCGGCCGGCGCGGCACCGAATGGGCGATGACCGGCCACGCGGCGGGTGAGCGCTTTGCGCTGCTGAAAGCCGGCGGCACGGCCCGCGTGGTGCAGGTGGCGGCAGACATCGGGCAGACGCGGTACTTCAAGCCCGTGAGCGTGGGCCGCACGCTGGCAAGCGCCGAGGCCACCACGCTGGCGCCGGCGAGCGTGGGCCTGAAGCCCTTTGCGCCGGTGGACCTGCGCGCCAGCCGCGACCCCACGGGCGGCCTGGTGCTGGCCTGGAAGCGCCGCACACGGCTGGCCACGCAGTTTGCCGGGGCGGCCGGCATCCTGACGCCGCTGGGCGAGGCGGCCGAGGCCTACGAGGTGGACATCCTGGACGGCGCCACCGTCAAGCGCACCATCAGCGCGGCCACGCCGGGCTGCGTGTACACGGCGGCGCAGCAGGCGGCGGACTTTGGGGCGGTGCAGACCACGGTGGACGTGCGCGTGTACCAGATCAGCGCCGTGGTGGGCCGCGGCACCGCGCTGGAGGCCACCGCGGCGGTGGGCGGCTACACGGCCGCCGCCAGCACCGGCACGGTGACGCTGGGCGGCGCGTTTGTCACGGGCGTGCGCGTCACGGTGTTTGCCGACGCGGTGCAGATCGGCGAGCATGTCACCGTCGGCGGCGACACCAACCTGGCCGGTGCCGCCACCGCGCTGGCGGCGGCCATCACTAGCGGCGGCTTCAGCGCCGCGGCGGTGGGGGCGGTGGTTACCGTCACCGGGCCGGTGGGCCGCACCTTTGTGCTGACGGCCAGCGCCGCGGGGGCGGCCAGCATGTTCGGCGCAGTGCACACGCCGGCCGCACCGGCCGGGCCCGGCACCGCGTACCAGGCGGCGGTGTACGTGGCCAACTACGTGACCGGCGCCACCGAGCCCATACCCGCGGGCACGCAGCTGGCGCTGCAGATCGAGCAGCCCATCGGCACCTACCTGGGCACGGTGAGCTACACCCTGCCGGCCAGCGGCACGCGCTTTGACGCGCTCGGAGGCCTGGCCAACGCGATGGCCACGCACGCCACGCTGGCGGCGCTGGGCTATGGCCTGGGCGTGCAGAGCAACGCGCAGGGCTTCTACGGCCTGCTGACCGGCCCCGTGGGCGCGCAGGGCGTGTACGCGCAGGGCAGCGGGGACAACGGCTTCGGGCTGATTATTTCCGTCAACGCCCTGGGCAGCGCCGCCGTGCCGGTGGACCGGCCGCAGCGCACCATGTACTTCCTGGACGGCACGCCGGCGGCGGGCCAGGTCTTCACCATCACGCTGGGCGGCGTGCCCTTCACCTACACCGCGGTGGGCGGCAACACCATCGTGGACGTGGCCAGCGCGCTGGCCACTGCGGTGGACGCCAGCGCCACCTACAGCGCCTCGCACACCTTTGCCGGCACCCAGGCCTATGTGCACGTATACGGGCAGGCCAACGTGCCCTACACCTACGGCGCCAGCGTCAGCGCATCCATCACCGTCACCGTGGCCTAGAGCCGAGCGGAGCCAATCGCACCATGCAAACACTCAGCAGCAGCCAGGCCAGCCCCGAAGTGCCCATCAATGAGAACTTCGAGACGCTGGACCACGCGGCCGTCTATGGCAAGGCGCACGCCACCACCACCGGGCTGACCTGGGGCTACTACGGCGGGCGCTGGGGCGGCTTTGCGGTGGCCGCCGGCACGCTGGCGCTGACCAACGCCGCCACCAACTACGTGGTGGTGGAGCGCGCCACCGGCGCGGTGACGGTGGCCACCACCAACACCAACTGGAACAACAGCACCGACTATGCGCGCGCCTACAAGCTGACGACGGCCGGCAGCGTGGTGACGGCCACTGAGGACCACCGCGCCGGCCCGGGCGGCGTGCACGGCAGTGCGGGCACCAGCGGCGTGTCACCCGTGGGGCGGCATGCGGTGTACGTCAGCGCCGCGGCCATGCAGCCCAGCGCGGTGGCCGGGTGCGCGCCGCTGGCCATCGTGGCCACGTCGGCCAACAACCCCGACATCCTGAGCCTGGACTTTGACACCACGACGCAGGAATACGCGCAGTTCAGCCTGGCCATGCCCAAGAGCTGGAACCGCGGCACGGTGAGCTTCAGCCCCATCTGGAGCCACGCGGCCACGGCCACCAACTTCGGCGTGGTGTGGGACTTGCAGGCCGTGGCGGTGAGCAACGACGACCCCATTGCGGTGGCCTACGGCACGGCGCAGACCAGCACCGACACGGGCGGCACCACGAACGACCTGTACCGCGGGCCCGAATCCGCTGCCATCACCATTGCCGGCACGCCGGCCGAGTCGGACATGGTGTTTTTCCGCCTGTCGCGCGTGACGGGCAACGGCAGCGACACGATGGCCATCGACGCGCGGCTGCACGGCGTGGACCTGTTCATCACCACCGAAGCGGCGACCGACGCATGATCCCCACGCTGCAGCTGGCCCAGTTTGGCCGCGCCGGCAAGGTGGCCACCGTGGGCGCGGACCCGTACTTTGCCGACGTCAAGTTGCTGCTGCATTTTGACGGCACGGACGGCAGCACCACCTTCACCGACGTGCTGGGCCACACCTGCACGGCCAACGCCAACGCGCAGATCGACACCGCGCAGGCCAAGTTTGGCGGCGCCAGCGGGTTGCTGGACGGGGTGGACGACTACGTGCGCGTGACCGCTTCGCCAGACTTCTACCTGGGCGGCGGTGACTTCACGATGGAGTGTTTTGTGCGGCCATCGTCAACGGTGGGCCTGCGCTTCATCGCCAGCCCGCGGCGCGTGTCGGGGGCTGACTGGAACTGGTACTGGACACAATCGGGCGGCACGCTGTACTTCACCGCCATCGGGCCCGGTGAAGGCGCCACGCTGGTGGCGCTGTCAGGCGGCACGCTGAGCACCGGCGGCGCTTTCCAGCATGTGGCCGTGACGCGATCGGGCGACACCTGGCGGCTGCTGCACGACGGCGCGGTGGTGGACACCGACACGGTATCGGGCTCGATCTACGACGCCAGTGTGGACCTGCTGATCGGCGCGGACGCATCCACCGCGGGGCGCGAGTGGGCGGGGCACATCGATGAGTTCAGGCTGACGGTGGGCGCCGCGCGCTACACGGGCGCCTACACGGTGCCGACGGCGGCATTTCCGGATTCCTGACAACCACACAACAGCAAAGGCAGCACCATGAGCGAAGCACCCCAATTCAGCAGCGGCGGCGGCAAGGCGGCGGACGGCCCGTTTACCTGGGGCGGCGACGAACAAGAGCGTCTTGGCCGCGTCTGCAGCCAGGACGGGCACCCGTACCCTGCCGGCAACTACGGCAACACGGTGGCGGCCGGCTACTACATGGTGCGCGACGACAAGCACGGCATCTGGATGTGGGTCAAGGCCGGCGAGATGGTGCAATGGGACGGCCAGCCGCACCCGGTGCGCGTGTCGCTGCGGGCTGCCAAGGCGGCGCTGTACGATGCGGCGCAGAAGCTGGGCCTGGGTATCTGATCATGCAGGAGCATCGCCACGATGGGCCTGACGCAGCGCCAGGCGGTCAGCCCAGGCGCTTCATCGTGGACGAGTCGGCCACGGACATGGAGCGCCTGGCCGTGATGATGGGCGCCCAGATCCGTGAAGCCGTGCGCGACGGCATCAGCCAGGCCATATCGGACCCGCTGAACTGGGCGCACGCCGTGGGCGCGATTCACGACCACGCGCAGAAGCAGGCCGGCACCTGGCTATTTGGCGGCCTGCGCGTGCTGGTGTCGCGTGTGCTTTGGGTGGCGCTAGCCGCGCTGGCCATCTACATGGTGGGCGGCTGGGCGGCGCTGGTGGCGTTCTTCAAGGCTGGGTGGAACAGCTGATGGTGCTGACCCCTGCGCTGCTGCGTGACGCCATCGGCTGCGGCCAGGATCTGGCCGAGCAGTTTGCGCCCCACCTGTCTGATGCGTGCGAGCTGCACGACATCAAGGGCCCGGTGCGCGTGGCCGCCTTCCTGGCGCAGATCGCGCACGAATCCGGCGCGCTGCGCCACACGCGCGAGCTGTGGGGCCCAACGCCCGCGCAGGCGCGCTACGAAGGCCGCAAGGATCTGGGCAACACGCACCTGGGCGATGGCTTTTTGTACCGTGGCCGCGGCCTGATCCAGATCACCGGCCGGGCTAACTATGCCGGCACGGCGCAGCGCCTGGGCATCGACCTGCTGGCATCACCCGAGCTGCTGGAGCAGCCCCGCTGGGCCGCGCTGAGCGCCGCCGACTGGTGGGCCGCGCACGGCTGCAACGCGCTGGCCGATGCGGGCGACTTCACGGCGCTGACCCGGCGCATCAACGGCGGCACCAACGGCCTGGAAGACCGGCTGCAGCGCTGGGCGCGGGCCAAGGAAGCGCTGGCCGGCGCCAAGCCGGCAGCGCCGGCGCCGCAGAAACCCGCACAGGCCATGCCAGAGCCAGCCAACACGCCACCACGGCCGGATGCCGAGCCGTACACACAGGAGCCACCACAAATGCCGCTCGCCCCCATCATCGGCGCACTGCTGCCGAGCCTGATCGAATCAATCCCCAAGCTGGGCAAGCTTTTCGGCAGCGGCAGCGCCGTGGCTGAGCGCAACGTGGCCGCCGCCACGATGGCCATGGAAGTGGTGCAGCAGGCCACCGGCGCCATCAACGCGCAGGAAGCGTTGGAGAAGGTCAAGGCAGACCCGGCGGTTGCCGCCGCTGCAGCCAAGGCTGTCGAATCGCGCTGGCTGGAGATCGCCGAAGCCGGCGGCGGTGGGATCGAAGGGGCGCGCAAGGCCGATGCGGTGGCCACCGCTTCTGGTGACCTGCTGCACAGCCCCAGCTTCTGGATCGCGTGCCTGATCCTGCCGCTGGTGTACCTGCTGGTGCTTAGCCTGATCGGCCTGATCGGCACGGCCACCTGGTCGGATGACGTGCGCGCCGGCCTGGCCGGCAGCCTGATCAGCGCGGTGATCGGCGGCCTGGTGGGCTACTACTACGGCCAGACTACCAGCCGCAACCGGACGCCGGCGGCGTGACCGCAGGATGCGGGAGCGCTTGCGGGAGTTGCGGGAGCGATCGCCGCTAAGTTGTTGATTTTGGCTGGCGGAAGGGGCGGGATTCGAACCCGCGGGGGGCTGTTAATCAGGCCTCGCAATGGCGCCAGCGCTTGCTCTCCGGCCGATTGCTCCCGCATAGGACTGGCGTTTTTCGGGCGCCGGCCACCTGGGAAGGAGGCTTTATGCGGGAGCGGTTTTCAGCGCACCGGCTTGAGCTTCTCGCCATGCACATAGTGCTCGCGCGTCACGCTCAGGCTGCTGTGCTGCAGCAGCGCTGAGGCCTCCTGCAGACTGCCCGCCAGTTGGCCGGCGCGCTTGCGCATATCGCGCAGCCAGATGGCCTTGGCCTCGGGGCATTCCTTGGCCGCGGCGGCACGTGCGACGGCGAAGCGTTCGGACAGCGCGCGGTAGGTGACTGGGCGCCGGCCGGCGGCCAGCAGGAACAGGTGTTCGGGCTTGCGGTTGGCCTTGCGCCTGTCGATGATGGGCGATAGCACCGCGCTGGCCGCCAGGTCGAATTCGGCGCGCTTGCCGGTCTTGCCGGCCTGCACCACCAGGCGGCCATCGCGCACGTCAGACAGGCGCAGGCCCACCACGTCGGTCATGCGCAGGCCGGTAGCGGTGGCGATGTCCAGCGCATCGCGCACGGTCTGGTCGGCGTGCTTGTACAGGGCTGCAAACGCGGCGTCGTGCACTTCCACCTGGCGCTTGCCGGCTGCGCCCTTCCACCCGGTGCGCTGCATGCCCGTGGCGGGCCAGGGCAGGGTCGTCAGGCCTTCCAGGCGGGCCCAACCCCACACCACCGACAGCACCTGCATCTCTTGCCGTGCGCGGGTCTTGGCGCTGCGCTTGGTGATGTAGGCGCGCAGCACGGGCAGGGTGATGTCTTCCCAGCGCGCGGGGCCGAAGGCGGGGCGGATCTCGGCCAGGCACTTGCGGTAGCCGTGGATGGTCTCGGGCGCGCGTTCGCGGCCATCGGGGCGCAAGGTGATGCCGCGCTGCTCCCAGCCGCGGAAGGCTTCTTCCAGCGTGCCGGCCTGGCGCGTGGCGTCGAGGTGCAGCTCGGCCCAGCGGCGCAGGGCTTCGGTGTGGTCGGTGCCCAGCGGCACGTCGGGCTTGCCGGTGCCGCGCATGTCGTACCACCAGCTCACCCAGACCTGGCCGGACTTGCCGGTCTTGACGCTCTTGCGCAGCTTGGGGTATTTGGACTTTTTCGGCATGGGGTCACCTCACGCGCGAAAAGTCTACCCCTGTCGTTGCCTTGGTTTGCGGGAGCAGTGCGTGCGCCTGGGCGACCACGCGCGACACCTTCACGGCGCGGCCCAGGAAGATGAACGGCACGCCCAGTTTGGCCAGCGCCGCGGCCTGGCTGGCGGCGCTGGCCTTGCCCGTCACTTCGGCCAGCTCTTGGGGGCTGAGGGTGTCGTCGGTGGTCATCCCAGCACGTCCAGCGGGCTGACCGTGCCGCGGCCCGCGTGGGCGCCCAGCACGTGGGTGTAGATCATCGTGGTCTCGACATCGCGGTGGCCCAGCAGTTCCTGGATGGTGCGGATGTCTGTACCGCGCTGCAGCAGGTGCGTGGCGAAGCAGTGGCGCAGGGTGTGCGGCGTGGCGGGCTTGGCGATGCCGGCGGCGCGGCAGGCATCCTTCATCGCGCGCTGGATGGTCCAGTCGAAGATGTGGTGGCGGCGGATCTCGCCGGTCTCGGGGTTGCGGTGTCGGACCGGGGTGGCAAAGACGTACTGCCAGGCCCACTCGCGGCCGGCGTTGGGGTACTTGCGCGCCAGGGCGTGGGGCAGGTCGACGCTGGCGGAGCCTTCGGCCAGGTCCAGGTCATGCCAGCGGCGGCGCTCTTCCAGCAGCAGGGTCAGCGGGGTGGCCAGTGAGCCGGGCAGCATCACCACGCGGTCTTTGTCGCCCTTGCCGCTGCGGATGGTGACGCGGCGTTCGCGGATCTCCAGGTCCTTGACGCGCAGGTTTTGCCCTTCGGCGATGCGCATGCCGGTGCCGTAGAGCAGGCGCAGGAAGAGGCCCGGCGTGCCGCTGGTGTGGGCCAGCAGGGCGCGGGTCTCGTCCACCGTCAGCACCGTCGGCAGGCGCACGGGCTGCTTGGCGCGGACGATGTTGTCGACCCAGCCGATCTCCATCTCCAGCACCTTCTGGTACAGGAACAGCACGGCGGCCAACGCCTGGCGCTGCGTGCTGGCCGATACCTGCCGATCACTGGCCAGCCAGGATAGGAAGGCGCCCACCTCAGCCGCGCCCAGCTCGCGCGGCGGGCGCTTGCCGGTGTGGTGCACGTAGCACTTGATCCAGTGCCAGTACGCATCGAACGTGCGCGGGCTGTAGTGCCGCACCGCGCAGGCCGCGTGCACGGCCTCTTTCAGCGTGCGGGGGCGCTTGTCGCATAACGCGGCGGGTGCGTCGTGCGAAATCGCGGCAGGGCGTTGGAGATCAAGGACTTGCACGATGGGCTCGCGGTGTTATGCGACGGGGGTTGCTGGCGAATTGAAGTTAGGCGCCAAGCCCAGCACCACCGTCTTGGGCTGCATTGCCACGCCATCGGCCACCGCCTTCAGCAGCACCATGTAACGTGCGTCCACCTCGCGCAGTTGCGCGGTCAGGCCGTCCACGCGGCTGGCCCAGCAGTGCGCCTCGTCTGCGCGGGCAGAACGCACAGCTTCGCGTAGCTGCGCGTTCTCGGCGACGATGCGCTCTGTCATGGCCGTGATCCCCTCGTCCGGCCGGGCGCCACCCAACTCGCGCAGTCTCAGGCCCTCGTCCATCTCATCGCGCAGTGTGGCGACCAGCGCCCTTTCGGATTCCCGCAGGCGATGCGCTTCGCCAGCTTCAGCGTGCAGCCGGTACACCTCGGCCAAAATCTGCCCGTGTAGGCCGCAGGCCTTGGCGTGCAGGGCGTCTGTCGTGGTGAGAGGCTTCTCGAACAAGCCATCGCCCAGGTCGTCGCAGGCTTCGACGTAGCGGCCAATCAGCCGCATCAGGTCATCAGCAGTCATACATCACCTCGTGGGGCCTAACCCCTCGCTCGAAAGGACCGCAAACGGCGGTCGCGTTTTGTGGCTTTACTCGGGCTGTGGTGCCGCCGTTTGCGGCCTCTCAGCTCGAACGTTATGCCGCTTCAGGCGCGAGTGAGCGCACTCGGGGCCTGAAAAGGTTGGGGCGCTGTGGGCGTGAACCGGCGCAGCGTGCCCATGGCGTAGGGTGCAAGTCGGTCGGTGCGGCGCGTGGCGCCTGCGCGCGCCGTAGGCTTTGTGGGCTGGCGGGTCGCGGTTTCGGTGCCTGTCCTCAGCATGCCGCTGTCGTGGATGCTGTAGAACTTGGCGCACTTCGCGTTTGTGCCGTCGCTGCACGGGTCCAGCGTGAAGCCAAATTCCTTGTCCAGCGCGTCAAACAACCATTGCGGTGTGCCCCACACGTCGGTGGCTTGGCTGAACATCACTTCGGTATCATTGCGCTCCACGTCCTTCTCGTCTATCCACCAGCGGCATAACCCCTCGCTCAAGCCGAGTCGCAACGGAGTACCGTCGCGCCCGGCTTAGCTCGAACGTTAGGGCGCTCCCTCATGCCATCGCCAGGGAATGCCCACGCGGCACCTTAAAGCCCGCCGCTTTGGCATGCCCACCGCCGCCGTACTCCTTGGCAATCTCGCTCACGTCCACGCCATCATCGGCAGCGCGCAAGCCGAACACCCGGCCTTCTTCGGTGTCCCAGTAGCAGGCCGCGAACGGCTGGCCTTGCGCCATCAGGTGCGCGGCATCGCTCACCAGCGTGTAGGGCAGGCTCGCCACCGGCACTGAATAGTTCGCAATGACCATGCGGCGCTGGCACACCTTCACCAGCTCGGCCACGTCCTTGTGGTGCTTGCGCTCAATGGCGGCGCCGGCCGCTGTCATCTTCAGCAGTTCCACTTGGTCGGCGTTCATCAGCTTGTCCCACGTCTCGAACGTGTATTCGTGGCTGAAGACCAGCGCCTGAATCTCGCGCGTGCCGGCCAGCTTGAAGCGCCACAGGTCGCGGTCTTCGACGTGGCCCAGCAGAAGCGGGCGGTCTTCGCCGGGAAACAGGAAGTCCCACGCCAACGTGGCGCCGCTGCGTTCAAGGTCGGTGTACTGCCGCAGACCTTCCAGTCCGGCCATGTCTTCAATGGCCGTCTTGTGGTGGTCAATCAGCGTCACCCGTGCGGCCTTGGTCAGCATGTCGGCCACCACGGCGCGCTTGTAGCTGAAGTCCACCAGGTACACGTCGCGGCCGGTCACATCGGGCGGCGGGGTCTGGTACACGCCGGCCACATAGTCGGCGGTGTCGCGGTGGTATCGCCAGAAGCACCAAGCGGCGCTGAAGCCGTCCGCACAGTTGCCGTGGTAAATCACCAGTGGTTTTGCTTCGGTATCAGGCATCTCTGCTCTCCATCAAACGCCCCTGCTTCGCAGCGGCTAAATCAACACAGTCCGCGCATGCCGGGTACGGCATCCGCTCGTGGCGTGCATAGGGCGTCACGCTTCGGCACCAGCGCCCTAACACCGGCTGCAACGGACTGCCTACGGCAGCCGTTGATCCTTGCCGTTAGGGCGCTCGCGGCCCGCCAGCGTTTGGCGTGCCTGCGCTTCCAGTTCATCCATCTTCAGCAGCATCGTCTTGAATGCGCCGTCGCTCACTTCGGCTTCGATCATCGCGTCCATGATCTGTTCGCGGCTGAACCTGTCGCACGGCTGCGCCGGGTCGCGCTGCCACGGGTTGCGCAGAAACAGGGCGTCCCAGCGCAGCGGCGTCAGCGCCAGCGCGGCGTGACTCATGGCCTCGTGCAAGTCGCCGTGGTGGCCGTGTTCGTGCCAGAAGTCAATCAGCCCGGCCAGCGCCAGGCGCAGCGTGCGCACCTGCTGTTCCACCACTGCGGCCAGTTGCTCTCCTTTGGGCAAGTAGTCCATGTTCCACGCATCGCCCAGCGGCTCGGGCTCTGTGCCGCCACTCCAGCGCAGCGAGAACAGCGCGTCCTCGTCCATGTGGTCCATCTCTGCCAGCTTGTTTGCCAGCAGCGCGGCCAGTTCGTCATTCGTTGCCATTCGTCGTCCTTTTGTTTCTCAAAATCGCGGGGCGTTAGGCGTCATACGAAACCATCGGCGACGCGTGCCGAGCGCAGGCGAACTATCGTGATGCCTTTCTAGTAGTTGGTTCGTCAGCGTCGAAGATGGCTTCTATTGGGGCATCGAACACTCTAGCGATTGCAAAAGCCAATGGCAGGCTCGGGTCATAGCGGCCAGTCTCGATGGCATTGACCGTTTGACGAGAAACGTTGAGCAAATCGGCCAGCATGGCCTGACTCCATCCGCGCTCGGCTCGCAACTCGCGCACACTGTTCTTCATCGATGGCGCAGACTGCCAACCACTGCCAGTACACCCCAGACCGCGCCCATCACGGGCCAGACCGTGAACATGCTGAGCCTGGGATAGCCGGAGGTCTCGAGGAATCCGTATGTGAAAGTCCACCCCGCAGTGACAGCAGCGGCGATCGCCAAATACTCAAGTGAGGTCTTGCGAATGAACTCGTCAGAGCGGCGGATCTGCCGCACGATGACCAAAACGACGAGTACGAAGGGCAGCATCGGACTCACCAGAACAGCGACTTGTAGCAGGCCAGGAGACATGCCTCTGCCTACGACAAGCGCTACGGTCAAGATGATCACGTAGAGGGCAATCGCACCAGCCAATTCCTTGAAGTAGGTGAGATTGTTCGACTCAGCCATGTCAGACTCCTATGCAATGACAAGTATGTTTTACATGGTAAATCGAGTTGACCGGCATGTCAAGGGACCTTGACAAGGCCACACCTAGCACGGCGGCTGCGGTCGAAGTAGTACTCATCGTGCACACTGCCGTCGCGCGAAGGCGAAATGTCTGCGCAGAGAACCTCGACACCATGCTACGACTGCGGAGATGACGCCTAACCCCTCGCTCAAGCGGAGCGCCAACGGCAGGCCACCAGGCCCGGGCCGGTGGTACGCGGTACATTTTCACCGGCCCGGGCCTGGCGTCCTGCCGTCGTCGCCCGCTTAGCTCGAACGTTCTATTTCACTAAGACCGCTCGCCAGCCGCCCAGGCGGTTTCCAGCCTCTGCATGCTGGCCAGCGTCTGCTGCTGCACTTGCAGCAGGGCTTCCATCGACTCGGCAATCCGCCCAAGATTCGTGTCCATCGAGCCCAGCGCCCAAGACATCGACACCAGCTCGTCCCAGGGGGATTCATTCTTTGTGCGGGTGCCTTGGAACTTGGTGGGCAACTCCGGCACAGTCGCCGGCTTCGGCTTGTTTGCCTGCACGATCTCGTTCGCTCCTCGCTGCTCAATCCACACGGGGCCGCTGCGGTCGTTCGGTGTGCGCATCAGTTTGAGCGCTTGCACTTTGCCTTGAGTGTGCGCATCGCTAAGTGCGCGGGCTGTAGGCTCGCCATGCGTCCTGCACAGGTCGGCCATCGGTACAAAGCCGGCTGGCACTTGGCTGGCATCAGTAATCACTCGGGTCTTAAACATCAGCTTTCTCCTAGTTGGGTGCCACCGGCACCAGTGAAATAGAACTAGTCGCTCAAGCGGACCGCCTGACGGCGGCCCGCTTAGCTCCAACGTTAGCCAGCGCCAAACCCATCACGCCGGCTCGTAGGTGGCTGCGAAGATGTCCGGTTTGCACGGGTAGTGCTCGCCAGCCACGCCGCGAATGATCCAGTCGCCTGGACTGGCGACATGCTGGCCTTCAAGCGTAGGAACCATGATGTTGTTGTTGTGCCATTGCGCAAACTCGCGCCCGATGGCGTGCTGCCCCTCGTTGATCCAGTGAATCAGAGCGTAGCTGCTGCCGTCGTTGCGGAACTGGCGGGCCTCAATCACGACAGGCTTCGTTCTGAAACGCGCTGTGGGCTGTTCGGTTGTTGCCGCGTCCAACTCGTGGCCGGCGCTGAGAAATGTTTGCATGTCGGTTCCTTCTGTGTTGTGCCAGCATGGGTCGGGCGCTGGCTAACCCCTCGCTCAACCTGAGCCCCAACGGCGGGTTGCAGTGTCGTGTTACTCATGCTTGGGTGCCGCCGTTGGGTCCAGGTTAGCTCGAACGTTCGGTGCTCATGCCGCCCCCACGTCCAGGTAGTGGCCAACGCCAAGGCGCGCAAATTCGCCGTGCACCACCGTGCCTGGCGCCACCTGATACCTGTGGTTGTGCGTCCAGCCAGGGCAGATGGTGATGATTGGCTCACCTGTCGTGCGCGGCTGCGTGGGCTGCGGCCGGATCGGCTCGGCGCCGCGGATCAGGCCGCCGGCCATCACGGGCGGCTGGGCGCCTGTGCGGTCACGCAGGCCGGGCAGTTTGGTGGTGGATGGGTGGTAGAGCGTGGGGGTGTAGCGTGGCGCCGTCGTGGCCAGCGTGGCGCGCATGGCCGCATGCTCGGCGACTGCTGCCGGTGTGGCGGCATAGGCTGGCGCGCGGCCTGGCTTGCACTGCGTCAGGTGGCCGGCCTTGATCATCTGCTGATAGATGTGTTTGGCCCTGTCGCGGTTTTTTGAGTCGAATCGGTTGTGCACATGCTCTGGCTTGCAGCCGCCTGGGGCCATGGCCAGGTCAATGATCTTCCAGCGGATCATCTCGGTGCTTTGCGCTTTGCGCGGGCTGTGGTTTGGGTTCACAGGATGCGTACCAGGTGGTGGTGGATGGGGTGGCGGTGGATGATTCCCATCTCAGCGCCGAGTGCCAGCGCGCGGGTGGCCATGGCCACTACCTCGGGCGCGTGTTCGCGCTCGTCAACCATGGGCCGCGTGTCCCACCACAGACGGCCACCTGGCTCGCCTGGGGCGGTGGTGCGCTGGCATTCGCTCTGGATGTCGGCGGTGATGGCGCCGGTGGCGACATCGACCAGCGCGTTCAGCATGTCGGTGCTGCGGGGTGCGGTGCTCATCACAGGGCCTGCATGGCGGCGATGTGGTCGCGCCGCGTGCGCCACAGGATGACGCCGCCGCGCAGCTGGCTGGCGGCGCGCCCGCGCATCGACAGTGCGGCCAGCACATCGCGCACGGTGTACATATCCAGGCCCGTGATGGTGGACAGGTGCGCCGTGCTGGTGCCTTCCGGGTGGCGGTGCATGGCGCGCAGCACTTTGCAGGCCTGCTGGCTTCCTTCTTCGGTGGCCTGTGGCAGGCCGGCTGGGGTGTAGATCATGCTGCGGCGGCCCTGCGCTGTGCTTCCATCTCAGCGGCCAGGTTCATGGCGCCGATGAGGGTGGTGGTTTCAACATCGGTGTGGGCGACGGCATACAGGCCCGTCTCAAGCCGGCGGACGTGGTAATACGGCAGCAGTCGCGTGGGGCTGGCGGGTGTGACCAGGCAGGGCGGGTAGATGGCGGGCATGGCGGTCATCCTTGGTGGTTGGTTTGCATCAGGCGCACCTGCAGGGCCGCGATGTGCTGGCGGGCCACGGCTTGGGCGTGGGGCAGGTAATCGATCTCGGCCTGCACGCGCTGTTCGTGCTCGATCAGGAACTGCAGGCTCTTGTGCGCGCTGCGGATCAGGGCGCGCAGATACCAGCCATGTGCGGCGCCGGTGATGCGCCGCCAGATGGGCGTGCGGGTGCGGGTGATGGCGGCCAGGGTGCACAGGTGGCCGGCATCGCAGGGGGTCATGTAGTGCACCAGCAGGGCGGCGCCGATGATGCCCAGCACGATGGCCAGCACGACGTGCGCGGCTGCCTCGGCGCGGGCGCTGCGGTGGGCGTTGGCGCGGTTAATGGCGCGGGCAACGTCGTCAGTCTCTGCGGGGGTCATTGGCGTATTGCTCCTGGGTGGCGTGGTCCAGCAATTTGCGGGGGGTGATCTCGCGGCCGCGGTAGATGACGACCAACATGCCGTCACGGCCGCAGGCGGGCAGCAGGCTGGCGAACACGCGGCGCGCGGTGCGGGCGTTGGGGCAGTCATGCGCCGCGGCCAGGTGGCGCAGCGGGCGCTGCAGCTCGATGCGGTAGATCATGCGCGGTCACCCAGCCGAACAGCCAGGTCCCACTGGGCCCAGCCGCTGTCGGGGTCAAGCTCCACCGCTTCGATCAGCGGGGTGCGTTGCAGCCCGGCAGGCAGCAGCGTCAGATCGGGCAGATCGGGCAGGAGGGCGGTGGCTTCGGGCCAGCGCATGTAGCGCCCGCTGGCCAGGTCACGCGCCTGGGCTTCGATGCGGGCGGCCTGGTCGGCCGGCAGTGCGGGCAGGCCTAGGGCTTGGCGGGTGGTGGGGGTCATGCTGTGCGCTCCGTCTTTGGTTGACGGGGCGAATGATGCGCCAACGCATCAACGGGTGTCAATACCCACACGCATTATTTTTTGCAGGCCGGCGCTTAGCCTGTGGCCTGGAGGTGTGCGATGGCTGAATTCGGGGCGGTGTTGACGTTGCTGGCGCTCGCGCTTTTGCTGGCGCTGGCCATAGCCTGGCTGCTGGTGCCTGTGATGCTGGCCGGGGTGCGAAGTGGGGTGCGTGAGCTGGTCAGCCAGCAGGCGCGCACCAACGAACTGCTGCAGGCCCTGCTGCATGGCAAGCAGGCTGCATCGCCACGGGCCGCCAGCCCGCCGGCGCCGCCGCGCGATACGCTGCTGGACCGGCGTTACCCGCCGCCCTGATCGGGCGCGTCGTCTTCGGCCAGGGCTTGGCCTACACGCAGAAAGCGGATCTGCTGCGCGGGGGTCATGCGTGACATGACGCGGGTTACCTCGCGCGTCGTGCCGCCGCTGCTAAGCGGTACTTCGCCCAGCAGTTCGCTGACGGTGACGCCCAGCGTTTGCGCCAGCGCCATGAAGCTGGCCACTTCCATCGTTTCACTGGTGCCGGCCAGGTAGCGCTGCAGCGTGGGCTGCTGGATGCCGGCGGCAATGGCCAGCGCCCGCACGCTGCGGTAGCCCTGCGCGGTGCGCAGTGCTTCGATGATCTGGCGCGGGTCGCCGGGTGGGCGTTTGTAATGCACGGCCGCATTGTGGACAGGGGGGCTTGCGTTCATGATGCGTTCGCGTATCATTGCGGCCTATGCTCCAAGGTATCGACTTCACCAGCCTGGCACGCCGCGCACTTGGCGCGGGCATGACCACGGCAGAGCTGGGCAGGCAGATCGGGTTGTCTCAGCCCAGTGTTTCGCGGCTGGCTACGGGCAAGACCAAGAGCGTGTCCGCCGATGTGGGCATGCGCTTGATTGCGCTGGTGGGCGGATCGGTGAATGTGCCGGTGCCCACAGGCCAGGGTACGACCGCAGACCATGCCGGCTGACCTCATCACAGCTTCCCCCTCTGGCGGCAGCGATGCCGTGCACGCGCAGGCCTCATGGCTTGTTACCTCCGCAACCCGCCGGGTGCCGCGATGGCGCCGGGCACGGCTGGGCGGGTGCGGGGTTTTTTCTTCTGACGCACGCCGCACCCCATGACGATCGAACGCAAAGACCTGCGCCTGAAGCTGGACGCGGATGACCACGCCGGCCTGCAGCTGTTGGCTGAGGCCGATGAGGTGGACTTGAGCGAATGGGCCGAGAGGCTGCTCAAGCGTGAGATCAGGCGCCGCGTGCATGCGGCGATGGTGCTGGCAAGCAAGGCGCAGCGCTTGGGAATTGCCGGGAATGCGATACCGGGCGACCGCTGAACTTCGGGAGGATCAGGGAATGCGTCCACGCGGTGAGATCAGGGTCGCCTTGGTGCGGGCCTTTGACCAGGGACCAGCGACTGTCAACGTGGCCGCGCAGCGTGCCTGCGTGGGGCATGCCGCGGCCCGCTACACCGCCAGCCGCATGGTGGCCGATGGTGAGCTGGTGGTGCTGCAGCCTGGCAAGCCCGCGCTGCTGGCCGTGCCGCAGGGCGCCCGTGCGGTGCCTGGCTTCAGCTACGCCAGCAGCGGCGATGGGCTGAACGTGGTGCATGCGCTGGATTTGCTGGACGGAGCCTGGCGCGGGGGTGGTATGCGGTAGCCGCGCAGGTCAGCGCCTTTGCTGGTTGGGTAGCCCCTTGAAAACGGGCGAGACGGCGGCGGCAAAGGCAAGTGGGGGCACCGAAGGAAGTGGTGAAATGCCCCAGCGCCGGCACCAAGCAGCGCGCCACGCAAAGGCTTGGGAGGGTCTGCGGCTCCGCATAGGCAGGGTTCACGGGCTTCGGTTGTCTTGGCTGCCATGCCGGGATGGCCGAGGGCCGCCCACCACAGGCATGGATTCATCGGATTCATTGGAGGTTTTCAGGTCATGGCAGTGACTCAACTCAAGCTGGTTCAGGACAAAGCACCAGATCCCAACATCACCACAGATCCCACGCGCGTGGTGTTCGATCGCTGGGTGTTCATGTTCGGCCTGCACCAGCGCCGCACAAAACTGGACGCGCTGCGGCGGCAGGTCATCAACGCCGCGCTGGCGCTGTATGACCAGGATCTGGAGACGATCCTGCTGGCGGTGGACGGCATGGCCGCTGCGCCGCTGGCCGACAAGCCCGAAAGCATGCGCGAGGCGATGCGCGAGATTGACTGGTTCTTGGGCAACGCCAAGCGCATCGAGCAGTGTCTGCGCTGGAATGACCGGCTACGCCTGCAGCTGGAGCGTGAACAGGCCGCTGCAGATGCGCCGCAGGATGACGGGCCATCAAGGCCAGAGCCAACACCCGAGCAGGTGGCCGCCCAGCGCGAGGCGCTGCGCCAGATGGCGGCGCGCATGGCCGGGCGCGATATGGCGCGGGGTGCCGCCCATGGTTGAAGCGCTGGAGCAGGCGCTCACGCCGCCGCACAGTATCGAGGCCGAGCAAAGCGTGCTGGGCGCCATGCTGATGGACAACGCGGTTCAGCCCGACGTGGCCGCGCTGATCAAGGAAGCCGACTTCTACAGTGCCGAGCATCGCATCATCTACCGGGCCATCAGCGACCTGGTGGCGGCCAACAAGCCGGCGGATGTGATCACGGTGTTTGAGGTGGTGCGTGACAGACTGGACGCCACACAGGAATCACCGCTGGTTTACCTGAACGCCTTAGCGGTATCCGTGGCCAGCCCGCGTGCAGGCCCGACGTATGCCGGCATCGTGGCCGAGAGAGCGCAGCGGCGCACGCTGATGGCCATCGGGCAGGACTTGGCCGACCGTGCCATGCGGATGACCGAGCAGGCCGCGCCGGTGGCCGGCATGGTGGATGCCGCGGTGACGGCGCTGCTGGGCCTGCAGGAAAACACCGCCGGCACCGAGCCTGTGGACTTGCCGGCGTTTCTGGTGCCGTGGATGGATGACCTGCAGGAGCGTGCCGAGGGGCGCAACATGCCATTCGCCACCGGGCTGGCCGATGTGGACCGGCTGACGGGTGGCGGTGGGCGCCGCGGTGAGCTGTGGGTGATCGGTGCCAGGCCCAGCATGGGCAAGACGGCGTTTGTGCTGCAGCTGTGCCGATTCATGGGCGTGGCGCACCAGGTGCTGCTGCTGAGCCAGGAAGACAGCCTGCTATCCAGTACGGCGCGTTTTGTGGCGGCGGCCGGGCGCGTGAATCTGGCCGACCTGCGCAACCCGCAGGCGGCGCCGGGCAGCATGTGGGCGGGCGTGACCGATGGCGTGGCCGACCTGCAGGCGCTGAATGTGGCGATGGATGATCAGACCGGGCTGAACCTGGCCGATGTGCGGCGCAAGGCGCAGCAGGTTAAGCGCAAGCACGGGCGGCTTGACTTGCTGGTGGTGGACTACCTGCAGTTGATGGACGACGACGGGCCGAATCGCAACATCAGCCTGGGCTATCTGGCCAACGGGCTGAAGCGCTTCGCTAAGCAGTACGGGTGCTGGGTGGTGCTGCTGAGCCAGCTCAACCGAGAAGCGGACAAGCGCACCGGGCCGCCGCAGATGAGCGACCTGCGGGACAGTGGCGACATCGAAGGCGCGGCTGACCTGATCGGCCTGCTGTACCGAGAGCACATGCGCAAGCCGACGCCAGAGAACAAGCACTTTGCCGAGCTGCATGTGTGCAAGCAGAAGAACGGGCCGACCGACACGGTGCGGCTGTACTTCGACGGGCAGTACCAGCAGTTCGGCAACTGGGAAGGGCCGGCACCGCGGCGTGGCTCGATAGGGGGTGAGTGATGGCGCGAGATCAGGCAATCGAGGCGCGGCTGCTGCGCTGGGCTGAATTCTGGAAGACGGGCGATGGGTCAGGCTATCCAGTGAAGTGCACGCTGCACGAGGACTGGAGCCCGCCATCCCCAGGCATGACGCCCACCATGAAGCTGGCACCCGTCAACGACGCCAAGCAGACGCACCGCATGGTCAGCCGGCTGAGCGAACGCATGCAGGCCACGCTGGTGGCGGTGTACGTGCGGCGCATGTCACCCGTTGAGGCAGGGCAGGCGCTTGGGTGCGAGGCTGGCACCGTTGGTGCGCGGGTTGAGGCTGCGCACAGGGCGCTGATGGGCATGCTGGTGGAGTTTTGCAACATCGGGTGAAGGCGTTACATTGGCGCAACCTGGACGGAGCTGCCACCCCGTACCAGACCAAGCCCCGCCGGAGCAGTCCGCGCGGGGCTTTTGCTTGCCATGTCCGAACACCGCCACCTCTACAACACCGCCGCATGGAAGCGTGCCCGCGCCGTGCAGCTGCGTGCGCACCCGCTGTGCCGCATGCACCTGGAGCTGGGGCAGACGGTGGTGGCCACGGTGGTGGATCACATCACGGCCCACCGTGGTGATCGTGTGCTGTTCACCGATCGAGACAACCTGCAAAGCCTGTGCAAGCCATGCCATGACGGCCACAAGCAAGCCCAGGAGCACAGCCCAGGCGGTTTGGTGCGAGGCGCTGGCCTGACAGGCACGCCGCTCGATCGTGCACACCCATGGCATCAGCCAACCCGTGGGGGGGTTGAAAACTCAA
>JADJVV010000030.1 GCA_016710435.1 Hyphomicrobiales bacterium
GCGCTTGCCCTGTCGAAACATCTTGCGCCCCGAGTCGAATTCCGACATCGGCGCTACGAAGTTCCTGTGATGGGTGTAAACTGCTGTTGCTGTCATGGTTCGGTCCTTTTGGGAATCGGTCAATCACTGTTTGATAGATACCATTCTAGCACCTATTTTTCACGGTGTCAATAATCAATTATAGACGAATCAAATATTCACAATTGACACGCTATAGCAGTTGTGCTAGAATCGTAGCATATCAACCGAAAAGGAGAATCGCTATGACCGTCAAGATCAACCGCACGTTCGTACAAACACTGTTAGCCGCCAGAGGGATGACCTCTAGAGACCTGGCGCGGGAGACCGGGCTGGGCGAGGCGACGGTGTACAACATCATGGCCGGTAAGGGTTTCACGAGTGACACGCTGGGCCAGATCGCAACCGCTCTGAACGTCACCCCATCCGCCCTCATCAGCACGAGCGAAGTGGAAGTCTCTCTAAGCAGGGAGTGATCCTTATGCCCGCAAAGAAACGGTCTTTTGACCGTAGTTTGAGTTTGCGTATCGACGCCATTCACAAGGCCATCGACACGGCGAAGGCATGGGCGCCGAGTGACACCAAGCGGGCGGCGCTCAGTGTGCTGTACGCCCGGTTACGACGGCTTGAGAAGCGGGTGCCAGCATGAGCGATTTAACTGATGCCGACATTAAGGCCATGCTTGAATCAAGCGTCGTCACTCCGGACGATATGCGGGAAGAAGAGCAGGCGGGCGAATTGCAGGGGAAATGGATACCCCGCACCCTTGCCGATGCGTATGCTCCGCGCCCGCCGCGTGAATTTTTGGTTGACGGACTGTTACCTCTTCCATCGCTGTCCATCCTGTTCGGTGGCCCAGGTAGTCTCAAGTCTATGGTTCTGTGCGACATGGCTATGTGTATTGCCGCCGGCCATGCTTGGTTGGATGTAATGCCAGATGGCAATGAGCGCCCCGGTGTAACCCTCAGGACAAAACAAGCGAACGTGCTATGGATCGACTTCGATAATGGACCGCTGTCGTCAGATGAGCGTTTCGAAGCGCTGGGGCGGGGACACAGTATGCCACCGGATGCGCCGATTCATTACGTATCGATGCCAGATCCATGGCTTGACGCAAGCGATCGGTCGCTCGTGGCGTCACTGTCACTCTACGTACAGCACGCCAAGTATGGGCTTGTCATCATTGACAACCTGGGGCTTGTCAGCGGTGACACTGAGGAGAATGGCGGCGATATGGCGAAGGTCATGGGGTCGCTTCGATGGCTCGCAGAGACCGCCCGCGCCGCCGTGATCGTGATTCACCATCAGCGCAAGTCGAATGGTTCATCTGATGCCGGAATATCGAAGGGCGAAACCCTGCGCGGCCATTCATCTATCAATGCCGCTCTAGATCTGGCGCTCCTGGTTGACCGCAAAGAGGGCGCCGATGATATCACCATTATCCCAACTAAGGTCAGGGGATATCGCCAGTACGATTCCATCGGCGCCGTGTTCACCTACGAACACAAGCCAGATACCAAAGAGCTACACTCCGCCCGATTTTATTCCAAAGTAAGCGAATCATCAGAAGAAAGTATCAATGCCGCAATCAAGGCGAATTTGAAAGCAGCATCCAAAGAACTCGGCCCATGCTCCGGCAAGGAGCTTGTCGACTGGGTTCGTGACTATATGGCGGCTCTACCTGGGGGCAGAGCGCCTGGTCTCAACAAGGCCCGCGGGCTGATAAAAACGATGGTAGATGACGGTGAAATGTTGGAATCTGGCAGCCGCAAAGAGCGGCTATACAAGGCGATATGATGGCATTTTGTGTAAGAATTCTTACTCACGGGGCATGTAAAAAAAACAGAGGTGCCCGTGAGAAAGAAATTGCCTTATCTCACGCTATCTCACGCGATGCCCGTGAGAAAGAATGGAGATGCAAATTGTTCTTTCTCACGCTATCTTACGGGGCTTGCGTGAGAAAAAACCCTTCTTTCTTATAACTCACGCCCCTCTATTAGAGAGGGGCGTGAGATAAGAAAGGGAAGAGGCTATAAGTTAACAGAAAGAGAGGGGTCGAATGACATTAGGAATGATTGGTGGAATTGCCAGACAACCAAAAAGGAAAATGATCGTTGCGTCCCCTCAGCGTGTGGAGGGCGCAAAAAACGCCAACGTCATTGACCTGGCGGCCCGATATGTCGAGTTGCGCCGCGCCTCTGGTAGCGAGATGCAAGGGCCATGCCCAAAGTGCGGCGGGACAGACCGGTTGCACGTCAAGAAAGATGGATGGTTCTGCCGCAACTGTCACCCTATCGACGCCGGCGGGCATGGTTGGCACGATGCGATAGAGTTCGTGACGTTCACAACCGGCATGGACTTTTCCGATGCTGTCGTTTATCTCACGGGCGGCGCTCGATACTCTGACGAAATGAAGCGAGACTCCAAGCCAGTCCCGCCGCCAGCGCCGCCGGCCCCATCACCCCAGACTGACGAATGGCGAGAGCGATGCACCCCGATTGTGGATGCTGCGCAGGTAACGCTGCTGGCAGATGACAACCCTGGGTCACGCTATCTGGCGGAGCGGGGACTGATGACACCGACTTGGCAAGCGTTCGGTTTCGGGTTCGGCTCGCACCGAGAGCAGCCGGCGATTGTGATCCCGTGGTACCGGGCGGGAAAGTTGCAAGCCATCCGCTACCGATTCATTGCCCCGACCGATGGACCGAAGATTATCAGCGAACCCGGTTCGAAGTTCGCCGGCGCAATGTACGGCGGGCAGGCGCTGCTAGGCTGCGCAGAGGATTTGCGCACACTGGTCATCTGCGAGGGAGAGATTAACGCCGCGTCAATCTGGCAAGCCCATCACCTGGCGGCGCTTGACGTGCTGTCACTGGGAAGCGAATCGGCAACGTTGCCGACATCCATCCCCGCCTTCGCTGCGAAGTTCCGCACCGTGATCGTGTGGATGGATAAGCCAGACATCGCCCGCAAACTGGCGGAGCAACTGCCAGGTGCGACAGCGGTAAGTTCGCCAGTGCTACCGAATGCGCCGAAGGGCATGGACGCCAACGATATGCTGCGCATCGGCAAGTTGAGCGCATACCTGTCAGCCGTGCGAGAGCGGGCATGTAAGAACGATGCGGAGCGGGAAGCGTTGAAGTGGGATTTGGTTGATGGGGGTGCAAGATGATCACCGTCACCCTCTCCACCCCATCCACATTGCGCCTGTCATTCGACTATGACGCAACCGTAAACGAGCGATTGAAGTTCATCGGCGGCGCATGGGTGTCACGGACATGGATTCTACCGGTCGTGAAACTGGATGCGCTCATTCGTGAATTCGATGTCGACCTGGCCATACATCCGGACGTGTTCATGGTGGCGCCCGAATCGACGCCGGCGATGCACTTTGCGGACCTGCTGCATCAGGCGGGAATCGAATTGAGCGACGTTGACGGGCGGCTCATCGGTCATGGCGGCGCATATTGCGAGTCGCCGTGGCAACAACTGATTGACGCGCGCGCCGATGCGCTGCGGGCGATTATGTTCACGAAGTCAGTTTCGCCAACATCGGTCCCGGTCCATGTACCAACGGTTACGCTTGACGATGAGCGCCTAACCGACTTTGACCGGACGGCTGCGCAGTTCGAGCCGGCATGGATAGCGGCGGCGCAACGCAAACAGACATGATTGAGCGAAGGAGGGCGGCATGGCAGCGGGCCTAATCTGCGGCGCCGCTCTCCTGGCGCTACCGGTGACGATACTCGTTTTGTGGATCTGGAAAGGGAAGGTGCAACCGTGAAATTGTCAGAAGCGCAAAGGGACATACTGGGCAGGATGCAACGCGACCCAGATGCGATACACACGGCGGACAGACTGCAAGCGGCCATGTCCACGATGCTATCACTGAGCAATAAGGGCCTAGTCTCTGGCGTAGTCGGCAACACACGCTCAATGGGTCCGACTCGTGGTATGTGGTGGAAATTGACGGCGGAAGGAAAGAAGGTGCAACCGTGAAAGAACAATCAGCAGCGCAGGCGCTCGCCGCCAT
>JADJVV010000031.1 GCA_016710435.1 Hyphomicrobiales bacterium
CTTTTTACCCCAAACCCCACACCCCAAACCCCAAACACCAAACCCAAAACCAAACCCCAAACCCCAACACCCCGACCCCCAGCCCCGGCACCCCGGCCCCCGCGCGCGCCGCGCCCCCCAGCGCGCCCGGCGCCCCCGCCGCGCCCCCGCGAGTGCGCCGCGCGAGCCGGCGAGCGCGCCCTGAGTGCGAGTGCGAGGAGCCGGAGCTGCGCGAGAGATCGCATTCCCTCGCGCCAATCTTGCTCAGGGCTTGCTTCCTGGCCCAGCTCCGCACATTCAGCACTGGCTTGGCTTTTTACCCCAAACCCCACACCCCAAACCCCAAACACCAAACCCAAAACCAAACCCCAAACCCCATAACCCCGACCCCCAGCCCCGGCACCCCGGCCCCCGCGCGCGCCGCGCCCCCCAGCGCGCCCGGCGCCCCCCGCCGCGCCCCCGCGAGTGCGCCGCGCGAGCCGGCGAGCGCGCCCAGGGCGATTATTTACCTCCCTTCTTTCTTGCTTGTGAGTGCTATTTTGATTGTTCTCTACCACAAGCTCTTTTCTTTGCATTTTGGAGCGCTCTAGCCTGCTTCTGAAATGCGTTTTTCATTCGGCCAACGCCATTATATCATTTTTGTTTTCCCGCACTTTTTGCTTCAAATTTGCACGCACCCCAATCTGCCAATGGCGCCGAGAGTTTCACTTTTTATAACCAACTTAATCAATTTTCGCCGTTCGCGGTCACTGCCTCCTGCCACAGCCCAGATTCGAGCGCCATTCGACTCAGAATCGAAAACCCCCCTTAACAATCCCCCCAAACGCCGACTGCAGTCGGCGCGCTCGAGCTGCAAGCTCTCGCAAAAACACTTCAATACTATTTCGTGTTTTTGCTCTTCTCTCTTCTGCTTTGGCAATGCTCTTATGGGCTCTGTTCTGCTGTTTTGAATTTGCCTGGTAGCTCACACTCTCAGAGAGATGCTCTGAGCTCAGCAGAGAGAAGAGAGAGAAGGGAAATATTGGGTAATTTACCCAATATTTCCCTTTCGGCTCCACTCCATTCCTTTTCTTTTCTCTTTTTCTGCCCTTGCTCTTTGCTTTGCACGAGCGGCTGGTTCAGTCTTGCTTTGGTGGCATCTTCGTCCTTTGGCGTCCTCGCATTTTCGCTTGTGCAAGCCATTCGAAGTCTTTTCTCATGCAACGCGGCTGCATCTCTTGTGCTCACTTGCTCGCGCAGGATCAGCATGACAGAGCGGATGTCGCGTGCCTTTTGTTCTCATCTTGCAGTGCACTGCATTTTCGTCTTTTTGCGGCTGAGAGAGCAGAGCCTTCGGGCAACTCGGATTGCCCGAAATCAGCCAATAGAATCGCGTACTTTGATGCATCAGCTATATTTGAATTTCGCTAGCGTAATTTAAATTTCATGAACTTTCTGCCAAAAAGCTGCGCTAGCGCTATAGCGCTAGCGAGACATTCTCAAAAGTACATGTTCGAGTATGCCAATTCACATGTCGATATTCCGGCAATTCGCTCTTCTTTCGAGTGCCACTCGTTCATTTCGCTCCATCTCACTCCACCGCCGGATCAAGCCATGACTGTGTGCAGCTTCCTGCTCAACGTGGTCGGCAAGCTGGTGCTGGCGGAGGGCCAGCAGTTCAAGAAGTGGGACATGACCGTCTTCTACGACCAGCTGTCGTACAAAGGCGCCAGTGGCAACGGCTCGCAGAAGTGCGTGTTGGTGTGGCAGCTGACCAAGCTGTGCGCCAGAGCGCTGTTCCAGTCGCAGCAGCAGAAGCACGACTCGGGACTCGTGCTCTTCACCTCCGCCCTGTTCGATGGCCCGGAACTCTACTTCACGATCGCGACCGAGCAGCCGCTGCCCAACTGCGGCGACAGCCAAGCGCTGACAAAGGCCTTCGTCACGTATCTGCTGAAAGCTGGCGCAGAGGCGGGAATCGCAGCGGAGACGCTCAGCCAGGTCAAGCCGCTGCTGCAGAAGACCTTCCGCGTCTCTCCTCACGACGACTCGGCCTTCGCAGCTGTTGTGCATCGGCTGAAGTACAGCAAGACTTGCTACAAGGGCGACTCAGAGTATTTCCGGCAGCTCTTCAACGGCCAGTCGCAAAAGCCAGATGACAAGTCCGCGTCGATGCGCGCCTCGCAGTCGAAGAGCGTGGAGAAGTCGCAATGGAAGTTGCCAGGCGACACTAGCGTGAACAAACTGAATGACACCTTCGAGGAGAGCTCCGAGCACTCGCAGCACGAGGTGAGAGAGGAAAGCAAGGAAGACTCCGATCCGCTGCAAGGCTTTCGCAAGCCGCCCACCTCTGCTCCTGGCAAGCTCACCCTCGCTCTCGCACCCAGCGCGGGAGCCAGCGAACAGGAGAAGTCTCCGGCCGAGCAGCTGCGAGACTACTTCGACAGCAAGCCGTGTCTGCGCCACTTCTTCAGCAAGTTCAAGCTGAGCCTCGACAGGCTGCAGGAAGACCCGCTGATGGAGCTGCAGCTGTTCGCGATGGCGCGGCTGCTGAGCGACAAGGAGAAGGCGATCATCGAGACCGCCCTCGCGTCTTCGGTGATGGCGGAGCCGCAGAGAGAGAACGAGGACATCGTGAAGGACTTCGTCGAGCGCTTCGCCGGCAACGCGGCCAACTTCAGCGACAAGGACTTCGCGAAGAAGTACGCGATGCTGGAGCTGGTGTTCGAGAAGCTGATCCACAAGCGCTGGTTCCTCGAGATCCTCGAGTTCTGCGCCCACGAGCTGCTCAAGAAGAACTCTGTCAAGGCGCACTCGGTGGCGAACAAGAGCCTGGTGCTGACGGGCGAGTCGGGCGTGGGCAAGTCCAGCTTCGTGTCCGTCCTGCTCAAGCCGCTCTTCGGCACGGCCAACATCGAGCTGGACCAGCAGTTCCAGCCGCTCGCCACCACCAGCGAGCTGGTGCAGATCCTGTGCTCGCCCGACAACGCGAAGGTCAGGACGCTGTACCGCATGACGCTGATCCCGAACGGCGAGGAGCAGATCCAGATCAAGTACCGCGACTCGCCGCTGACGCTGAAGTACAAGTCGATGGTGATCCTGAGCAACCACTCGCCCGACAAGATCCGCGAGCTGATGGAGCCCGAGTACCACGCGCGCTTCTTCCGCAGGCTCTACCTGGCCGACATCGCGCAAGACCGCGAGCTGCTGGAGTACCTGTACACGCCGGTCAACGACCTGGACATTCCCAACGAGCTGCGGCTCTTTCACTTCTGGAAGCACGTGCTGAGGGTGCGAGTGCGCCACGACAATTCGGTGGACCCGGCTGTCCGGGAGGCGAAGCTGGAGAAGCGGTCGACGGAGGAGTTCCTTGCCAGCGAAGAGATGAAAGGCAAGTACAACAGCTACGTGGAGAAGGTCACGAAGAGATACGCACAGAAACCTAACTAACCTTTTCTGATTTGATTCATTCTTTTGAGTTCTTTGCAAGCGGTTTGCAGACTGCAAAACATCTGCAGGCTGGAAAGCGGAGGGCGGCCGTTTTCTCTTTTGGCAGTTGCGACTTTCCATACAAAACGCCGTCTCTCCGCTTTCGCAGTCCGGAATCCCTTTTGCAGACTGCAACTCTTTCCGCCAACGCGGCTTAACTCCGCGTTCGCGCTTTTATAAACGATGGAACAGAAGAAGACCATGGAAGTGGAGAAGCCGCAGCCCCACCCGCGAGAGCACCCGCCGGCGCCGCAGCCCAAGGCAGAGCAGAGCTTCCTGCAGAAGCGCGACCACGACGTGCTGCAGCAGCTGCAGGGCGCGCTGGACATCAGCCAGATCAAGGCCGTGCTCAAGAGCCCCGTCCACTTCTCCTTCATCTTCGGCTTCGAGCGTTGTCTTACCAGTCAAGTACCACCTGCCGCCCAAGTTCTACATCACGTGGCCCTTCATGCTGCAGGTGCTGCGCGGCGAGAAGAAGCTGCTGCGCAGCAAGGACGTGCGCTTCGCCGGCGCGCTGCCGAAGCTGTCGCAGCTGCAGATCAAGAAGATCTGGCCGGCCGTGCTGCAAGACAGGGAGCTGCTGGCGTACATGCCCGACGTGGACGCCGAGCGCCTGCCGCCGCGCAACTTCTTCTTCCAGATCCTCTCCACGGTGCGGCCGGACATGTTCAACAAGCTGCTGTCCGAGACCGAGAGCGAGCGCAAGAAGAAGAAGGTGGAGCGCAACGAGATCGTGAAGGTGCTGCCCGAGATCTGGAAGGAGCTGGACGGCATCCGCCTGGAGAAGACCTTCGTGAGCAACCCGGCCTCGCGGCGCATCGTGAAGGTGTCGAAGAAGCGGCTCACGCAGTAACTAACTTGTCCCCTGATTTTATAAATGGAGCAGATGAGGCGCAGCGACAGCGAGTCGGTGGACGGGAGCCGGAACCTGGTGGGCGTGGTGCTGGCAGACAAGAGCGGGTACAAGGCCAACCGGCGCGTGACAGTCAAGCCCAAGTTCACGCCAGCCGAGCACTTCGTGGCCGGCCGCTCCTCCGAGCGCCGGCTGCCCTTCTTCTCCTCGTACTTCGTGGACCTGAGCCAGGACAAGGAGCAGCTGGAGTTCTTCCGCGTGAACTTCAACTACAAGAGCGTGATGAAGGTCAAGCAGCTGCTGAAGCACCACTTCGGCAGCCGGTTCAACGCGGAGTGGCTGAAGAAGGACTACGACATGTTCAGCAGGTCGATCCGCGTCGAGCTGGAGAAGAGACGCAGAGAGCGCGAGCAGAGCGGGCTCGCGAAGCGGATCGCCTTCTTCGAACGCAGCTTCCAAGACCCCTCCACGCACTTGCATGCCAGCCAGAGGCACCTGACTCGCACAGAGCGGAGGCACTGGACGTGGGTGCGTCGGCAGAGAGACATGCAGGGAGTGCTCGCCGACTTCCACGCGCTCTCTCCGTGGGACTTCCTGCTGCAGAACTGGAAGCCGGTCGTGTTCCTCTTCGAGAGCGACTACTGCGAGCTGCCCGTGCACAAGCAGCTGGCGGCGCTGACGGAGGCGATCCCGGAGTTCGCAGCCATCTCCAAGACCACCTACCGCAGATTCCTGAAGAAGGTGCTGCACATCCGCTACGGCACGGCCAAGGTCGCGCACGCCAACTGCGACAGCGCCGAGCGCAAGGAAGAGCGGCGGATCGCCACCGTCGCCCTGCTGCACGCGCTGTCGGCGCACGCGCACGTGTTCTTCTTCGACGAGACGACGGTGGCGGAGAGCTCGTTCCGGTGCAAGGTGTGGAAGAAGATCGGCAAGCCGAACACGCACCTGGAGCGCAAGATCGTGTTCGGCACCTTCAAGCTGCTGCTGCTCGTCTCCGCTCGGGAGATCGTGAACTACTGGGTCGTGGCACGCTCCAGCTCCGAGGTGATCTGCGCCTTCCTCGACGAGAGCGTGGAGCTGATCCGCAGCGAGTACAAGGCCGCGCCGCTGCTGGTGTTCCTGGACAACGCGAAGATGCACAAGACGCTGCTGATGCAGCAGTTCAGCGAGCAGAGGGAGGTGCACCTGCTGTTCAACGCGGCGAACTCGAGCAAGAGCATGCCGGCGGAGTACATCTTCGAGAAGGTGAAGCGGGAGTTCCGCAGGCGAGTGTCGAAGAGGCCGAGAGAGAACGTGTCGAAGACACTGTGGGAAGAGTGCGGAAAGCTGGGCGACATTGATGCAAGGCATGCGTATGAGAGAGCGAAGATCTGGATGAGGAAGGCGATCGAACGAGAAAGCTTCTGGATTAAATAACAAAGAGTTCATGGAAAGAAACGAAAGAGACGTTAATTAAATGGCGCGCGCGGGGCCGGGGTGCCGGGGCTGGGGGTCGGGGTTATGGGGTTTGGGGTTTGGTTTTGGGTTTGGTGTTTGGGGTTTGGGGTGTGGGGTTTGGGGTAAAAAGCCAAGCCAGTGCTGAATGTGCGGAGCTGGGCCAGGAAGCAAGCCCTGAGCAAGATTGGCGCGAGGGAATGCGATCTCTCGCGCAGCTCCGGCTCCTCGCACTCGCACTCAGGGCGCGCTCGCCGGCTCGCGCGGCGCACTCGCGGGGGCGCGGCGGGGGGCGCCGGGCGCGCTGGGGGGCGCGGCGCGCGCGGGGGCCGGGGTGCCGGGGCTGGGGGTCGGGGTTATGGGGTTTGGGGTTTGGTTTTGGGTTTGGTGTTTGGGGTTTGGGGTGTGGGGTTTGGGGTAAAAAGCTAAGCCAGTGCTGAATGTGCGGAGCTGGGCCAGGAAGCAAGCCCTGAGCAAGATTGGCGCGAGGAATGCGATCTCTCGCGCAGCTCCGGCTCATCGCACTCGCACTCAGGGCGCGCTCGCCGGCTCGCGCGGCGCACTCGCGGGGGGCGGCGGGGGCGCCGGGGCGCGCTGGGGGCGCGGCGCGCGGGGGCCGGGTGCCGGGGCTGGGGGTCGGGGTTAGGGGGTTTGGGGTTTTGGTTTGGGGTTGGGTGTTGGGGTTTGGGGGTGTGGGGTTTGGGGTAAAAAGCTAAGCCAGTGCTGAATGTGCGGAGCTGGGCAAGGAAGCAATCCCTGAGCAAGATTGGCGCGAGGGAATGCGATCTCTCGTGCAGCACCGGCTCCTCGCACTCGCACTCAGGGCGCGCTCGCCGGCTCGCGCGGCGCACTCTCGAGGGCGCGGCGGGGGCGCCGGGCGCGCTGGGGGGCGCGGCGCGCGGGGGCCGGGGTGCCGGGGCTGGGGGTCGGGGTTATGGGGTTGGGGGTTTGGTTTTGGGTTTGGGGTTGGGGGGGGGGGTTTGGGGGTTTGGGGTAAAAAGCCAAGCCAGTGCTGAATGTGCGGAGCTGGGCCAGGAAGCAAGCTCTGAGCAAGATT